>JBCDHV010000160.1:0-8163 GCA_038749615.1 Bacteroidota bacterium | reverse complement strand
TTCCGCCACGGCCCTACCTGAACACTCATGTTTCGCCTCCTCCTCATCGTCTTGATCGCCCTGCCGGCTCTCGCCCAAGAGGCTGACACGGTAGCGACGGCTTCAGACGCCCCGGCTGCGATTACCACAGAAGGCGTCGGCGCGGTTCCAGCCGAAGTCATCGCCTGCCGCGCACCGTACAGCCGGCTTCGCACGGCTCGGTTCGCCGGCTGGATGCCCGATGGCGACGGCATGCTCATCAGCACGCGCTTCGGTGATCTGAGCCAGGTGCACCACGTGGCCTCCCCCGGTAGTGCCCGTCGGCAGTTGACCTACTTCGACGAAGCCGCGTCCTGGATGGCGCTCCGCCCTGGCCATCCGAACGAAGTCCTAGTGGCGATGGCAAAAGGCGGCGATGAGAAAGATCAACTCTATCTCCTCGACACCAACACGGGCGTCTTCCAGTTGCTCAGCGACGGCGTCTCCAACCACGGCTACCCCATCTGGAGCACGGACGGCTCGCGCTACGTCTACGGCAGCACCAAGCGCAATGGGCGCGACTTCGACCTCTACGTCGCCACGTTCGGCGAACCGCTCGACGCGCACCGGCGGGTATTGGCCGAAGGTGGAGCCTGGTGGGCCATCGAATGGTCCCCGACGGACGAGCACCTGATCGTCATGCAGTACGTGAGCGGCGCCGACCTGCGCGCCTACGAACTCGACGTGGCAACGGGCGAGCTCCAGCAGATCGTCGATCCCTCGCTCGAAGGTGCCCCTGCGGCCTACGACCTCGTGCTCTACGCCGGCGAGACAGGCGATTACCTGTACGCGACCCGGCAAACCGAAACGGAAGCGAAGCGGCTGTACCGCATCGACCGGCGCACGGGTGAGCACACGGCCATCGACACCGGCACACACGAAGTCGAATCGTTCTCGACCTCTGCGCACGGTGGCGTCGCCTATGCCCTCAACGTGAACGGCCTGAGCCAACTCCATGTGTTCGATGGCACCGAGCACGTCGATGTCCCCGACTTGCCGGCCGGATTGATCTACGGCGTTCGGTTCAACGACACCAGCCGCAAGCTCGCCTTCACCTACAGCGGGCCTCGTTCGCCGGGCGACGTGTACGTGGCCGATCTGGACGCCGGCTCCGTAGAGCGCTGGACCTACAGCGAAGTGGGCGGGCTCGATCCCGAGCGCTTCGTCGAGCCGAAGCTCGTCCGCCTCAACAGCTTCGATGGTCTCGAAATCCAGGCCTGGTACTACCAGCCCGCCGGCGATGGCCCCTTCCCGGTCTACGTCAAGTTCCACGGCGGCCCCGAAGCCCAGACCCGCCCGCTCTTCTCGAGCGACACCCAGTTTCTCGTCCACACCCTCGGCATCGCCGTCGTGGAGCCAAACGTGCGCGGCTCGACCGGCTACGGCCCGGCTTTCCAGGCCGCCGACAACGGATTCAAGCGCTTCGACGCCGTCCGCGATGCAGGTGCCGTGCTGGATTGGATTGGCCAACAGCCTGAGCTCGACACCGAGCGCGTAGCTGTAGCCGGTGCCTCGTACGGCGGCTACATGGCCCTAGCCTCGATGGTGGAATACAGCGACCGCGTCCGCGCCGGCGTCGATCTGGTCGGCATCACGGACTTCGTGACCTTCCTCGAAAACACGGGAGCCTACCGGCAAGACGCCCGCCGCGCCGAGTACGGCGACGAGCGCGACCCCGAGATGCGCGCCTTCCTGAAGTCGATCTCCCCGCTCACCCACGCCGACCGCATCACGCAGCCGCTGCTAGTGGGCCAGGGCCTGAACGACCCGCGCGTCCCGGCTAGCGAGAGCCGGCAGATCGTGGACGCCGTCCGCGCCGCCGGGGGGGACGTCTGGTACGTCGCTGCAGACAACGAAGGGCACGGCTTCAAACGCAAGGAAAACGCCACCTACTTCGCCCAGGTCCGCGCTCACTTCCTGATCCAGCACCTGCTCGATGGCAACGGCGGCGTGTGCAGCGCCAGCCTCGCCGATGCACAGCCAGCCCCTTCTGACACCGGCAGCGCCGGCAACTCGACGCCCGCTCCCTGACGCCATCCGGCCCCGATTTCTCCATCACACTAGACACGCCACACCTACACCTGCCATGCGCACGCATTCGCCAGAACTCACCCAACGGGCCGCAGCCGCCCACGCGCTCCGCCAGCCGGCGGGCCGGGTGCTCGTCGTCGGTGACTTGATGCTAGACCGGTACGTCTGGGGTCTCGTCGAGCGCGTCTCGCCCGAAGCGCCCGTGCCGGTCGTCCGGCTCGACCGCAACGCGGACGCTGCCGGAGGCGCGAGCAACGTCGCCTTGAGCCTCCGCCGGCTCGGCCTGGAGGTCCTGCTCATCGGGACCGTCGGGCACGACCTGACCGGGGACCGGCTCGTCCGGCTACTCGACGAGGCCAACATTGAGACGGGCTACCTGGTCCGCACGACGGCTCGGCGCACGACCTCGAAAACGCGCGTGCTCGGTGGTGTCCAGCAGATGCTCCGGATCGACAGCGAGCAAACTGGGCCATTGGCTGAGACGGTAGAAGCGCAGGTCGTAGCCCAGATCGAAGCCGCATTTGCAGCCAAGCCCGACGCCGTCCTGCTGTCCGACTACGCGAAAGGTGTTCTCAGCAGCCGTGTCTGCGCGCTCGCTATTGGTTGTGCGCACGAAGCCGGCATCCCCGTCTACGTCGACCCCAAGGGTAGCGACTACACCCGATACCGCGGCGCAACGGCCGTCACGCCGAACGAGCGTGAGCTGACCGCCGCTACGAATCACCCGGCAAAGCCTCTCGGCCGCCTCTTGAGCGCTGCGGATCATCTCCGCCGGCAGCTTGGCATCGAGCAGGTCATTGCCACCCGCGGCGCCGATGGCATCGTTCGCATCAGCGACACCGGCGCCGACCATTTCCCTGCCCGCTTGCGCGCCGTCTACGACGTGTCTGGAGCAGGGGACGCCGTCATCGCAACGTTGGTCGCGGCCCGCGTGGCCGGCCTCGATGCCGACGATGCCGTGCGCCTTGCCAACCTGGCCGGCGGCGTGGCTGTCGGGCAAGTCGGTACCACACCGATCGACGCGGCACAGCTGCTCGACGAGCTGGGCGAGCCCGTCCAGTCGTGGACGCTGGGCTCAGCGAGCCAGCAGGCCGAATCCTGGCGCCGGCGCGGCGAACGCATCGCCTTCACCAACGGCTGCTTCGACGTCCTGCATGCCGGCCACGTGCAATGCCTGCGCGACGCCGCATCTCAAGCCGACCGCCTGATCGTGGGCGTCAATTCCGACGCATCGGTGCGCCGGCTCAAAGGCTCCGAGCGCCCTGTGAACCAAGAAGCCGACCGGGCCAGCGTGCTCGCCGCCCTTCGGTTCGTGGACGCTGTCGTGGTCTTCGGCGAAGACACCCCACTGCGCCTGATCGAGACGCTCCGCCCGGACGTGTTGGTCAAAGGCGGCGACTACCAGCCGCACGAGATCGTCGGGCACGGCGAGGTCGAGAGCTGGGGAGGCCGCACGGTGATCGTGCCTTACCTCGCCGGCCGCAGCACCACCCGCACCCTAGCCACTTGGCGCGCCCGGAGCGCAGCCGTCTAGGCCCTCAACGCCCTCAATTTGCCACGCCCTCAACCTACACCTGCCATGTTCATCGTCACCGGAGGAGCCGGATTTATCGGGAGTGCCGTCGTCCGCGCGCTCAACCACGTCGGGGAAACCGACGTGCTGGTCGTGGACGACCTGCAGGACGCCCGGAAGGTCAGCAACCTCACCGGCCTCCAGATCGCGGACTACGCAGACAAAGACGACTTCCTGCGCGACGTCGAGCGCAACGGACTGCCGGCCGGCACGCAGGTCGTCTTCCACCAGGGCGCCAACGCAGACACGACGGCCGAAGACGGCCGGGCCGTGATGCGCGAGAACTACAGCTATTCGAAAACCTTGCTCCACGCCGCCGTGGACGCCCGTGCGGCCTTCGTCTACGCGTCGAGCGCGGCGGTCTACGGCCGAAGCCGGCACTTGCTGGACCGCAACGAGCCTAACCCGCTAAGCCCCTATGCCTACTCGAAATACCTCCTCGATGTCTACGCGAGCCGTCTCGCTGCCACGGCGGAAAGCGCAGTGGTGGGGCTCCGCTACCACAATGTCTACGGCCCAGGTGAGCAGCACAAGGACGGCATGGCCTCTGTGGCGCTTCAGTTCCTCCGCCAAGCTCAGAACGATGGCGAGATTCGCGTCTTCGGGGCCGCAGACGGCTACGATGCCGGCGAGCATCGGCGCGACTGGGTCCATGTCGATGACGTGGCGGCCGTGAACCTCTTCTTCGGATTTGGCCCTGTACGGCGCGGCGTCTTCGACGTCGGGACCGGCACCCCGGGCACCTTCAACGACGTGGCTCAGCTCGTGGCTGAGCACGCCAGCACCCGCGGCGAAACGCCGGAAATCCGCTACGTCGATTTCCCCGAGCGCTTGCTGCCGCAATACCAGCCTTACACCCAGGCGGACCTCAGCCCGCTACGAGCTGCCGGCTTCCGCCGCCCCTTTACCTCCCTACACCAAGGCGTGACGGCCTACCTCGATCACCTGACCGGATGCGGCCCTCGCGCCAAAGCCGAAACGCCCTCTTTCAACCCTCAATCCCTCACTCAGATGAGCACCAACAAGCAAAAACTCGATGTCGACTTCTGCGAACTCGACGTCCAGGAAGTCGAAGCCTACCTCCAGGAAGGCGGGCGTGGCATCGGCGAATACGCTGCCTCCTGTGGCACCATCAAGCCGCAAGACGCGGAGACGACCACCATCATCCAAGGCTCCTGCAGCTCCCGCTCCAGCGACCAAATCGTCAGCGATTTCGACTGACCCCCTTCGGTTGCGTGGCCAACGCTGAACCTCGGCCCGGCCGCACAGCCACCCTATGACTCAACCAACCTCTACCCAACTACCCAACCGACACCCGTCATGAGCACACCAAACGAAACCCCCAAGAACATCAACATCGACTTCGACGAACTCGACGTTCAGGAAGTCGAAGCCTACCTCCAGGAAGGCAGCCGTGGCATCCCCGAGTACGCCGCCTCCTGCAACACCATCATCAAGGACGCCGACACGACGATCATCAACAACTCGTGCGGCGGCAAGACCCTCGATGAGGTGCTCTCCGACTTCTAGAGGATGGACGCTCCTCCTCAGAACACCCTGGAAGGCGCTCAGCTGAGCAGATGACCGATGAGCCATCCTCGCTCTTCCCCGAGATCCTTCCGCTTTTCCACAAGCGAACCGAGCCCGCTCGCACGGCCCACTTCGTCTACGCGCCGGCGGCCACCGAACCCCTTCGGATGCGGCCCCCAGCCAAGGCAACACCCTCAACGCCGTGAACGAGCACCAGCGCTCCCCTCGCTTGACCCGATAGGGCCGACCGCTCCCCGGAACGCCCGCTTTTACCCCGACGGCTGGGAATGCCCCAGCCATTTTCCCTCACAACCCTAACCGAGACATGCTATGAGCAAACAAGCCCGCCTCGATGTCGACTTCAACGCACTCAACGACCAAGAAGTCGAAGCCTACCTCCAAGAAGGTGGCCGTGGCGTCGCCGAGTACGCTGCCTCCTGCAACACCATCCAGGCAGAGCACACGACGACCGTCATCAACGGCTCCTGTGGCCGTGGCGCAGCCACAGACACGCTGAGCGACGGCTTCCAAGACGACATCGTGGAGGAATTCTAGGCCCTCGCCTAGCCCGCCAGCAAGACCCGTCAGCTGGGTCCCTCCCAGCTATGCCCTCACACACCCTTAACTGAAACTAGCTATGAGCAAGCAAGCCCGCCTCGACGTCGACTTCAACGCACTCGACGCTCAGGAAGTCGAAGCCTACCTCCAAGAAGGTGGCCGTGGCGTCGCCGAGTACGCTGCCTCCTGCAACACCATCCAGGCAGAAGCGACGACGACGATCATCAACGGCTCCTGCGGCAAATCCGACGCGCCGGCTCCAGCCCCTGGTGTTGGCCGTGCCACGGAAGAGGTCTTCGAAGACTTCTAGGCCGTCCTGACCGCCGCCCATACCTGATGACCCGCAGCGAGACCGGCCGGCTGCCGGCCCTTCTGCCCTGGCTGTAGCGCCCGGCGCACCCCAAGAGCCCCTGGCCTCGGCACCCCGCATCCCGAAGCGCCCGCCAGTTGGCCGGCCTCGCCTGCTCCCCTCACCTGAACCACACCTACACCACGAAAACGGATACTCCCATGAGCAAGAAAGCCCATCTCGACGTCGACTTCAGCGCCCTCGAAGCCCAAGAAGTCGAAGCCTACCTCCAAGAAGGTGGCCGCGGCGTCGCTGAGTACGCTGCCTCCTGCAACACCATCCGCGGAGAAGCAGACACGACGATCATCAACGGCTCCTGCGGCAAAACCGACGCGCCGGCTCCGGTTGGCCTCGACGGTGCCACGGAAGAGGTCTTCGAAGACTTCTAGACCGTCCTGACGACGCATGACAGCGCCGGCCGGCGGGCAGCGTGCACTGACCGCACCCCGCACCTGCTCCCGGCCGGCCTTCTCGACCACGCCTTAGCCACAGACTCATGTCCAACCCGCTCCGATTCGACATCGACTTCACTGACCTCGGCATCGAGGAGGTCGAAGCCTACCTCCAGGAAGGGGGCCGTGGCACCGCCGAGTACGCGGCGTCCTGCAACACCATCCTTCCTGACGCTGAGAACACGACGATCATCAATGGCTCCTGCGGCCGGGGTAACCCTGGCGGCCCTGCCCCTGACACCAATGCCATCGACGAAGTCTTGGCTGACTTCTAACCCGCACTCCTCGCCACCTTCAACCTCCATCACCATGCATCTTGCAGCTCTACGGCGTGCTGCCGAACCCCTCGCCGGGCTGTTCGGGCTGCCGACCCCAGCATACGAGCACGCGCTCCAACTGCGCGACGCGGCCCAGCTGCGCCTCAGCGAGGTGCAGGCAGAGCTCGGCGAGCTGCTGTTCGATGCCGTCCGGAATGCGACGGATGAGGACCGAGGTGCGTGGATCAAGCTCAAACGGGCGGCCTTCAACGGGCGGCCTCTCCCAACAGCCGGCCTCGACCTCCCGCCGGCCCTGTCCACGCTCGCCGAGACGTACGAGGCCGCGCGGGCTTCGTACGCTGGCAGCGTGGAGCGTGCCGAAGACGAGGCCTGGCAGGAACTTCGCGCGACGGCCGAGCGGCTCCTCGCGACTCCCAAGTTCGCGCATGCGCTCCGGTACGGCAGCGCCACCCTCGCGAACAAGCTCCGCAAAGAGCTTCGGAAAGGCCGGCTGTTCAAGGCCGGAACGCGCACCTTCCGGAAAGAGGAGGCTGGGCTCTACCGCTACGCGGCGCGCTTTTTCTCGAAGGCCAACCCACTTTATCTCTTTGCCGAACTGGCCCTGCCCGAAAACCAGGAAGTCCACTGCCGAATCGAGGCCCACGTCGCGTACGTCGGCACGCTCGAACGGGAACGGCTCGCCGATGGCGCGGCCGATGTCCTTCACCGGCAACACCTCCGCCGTCCGGTCGTGCTGAAGCGCTCCGCTGAACGCGTTGAGCTGCTCGCCACCGAGAACGGCTACCCCTCACGGCGGATCGCCCTGCGCGCGTCGCCGGCCCTCGATGCCATGCTGGATGCGTTCGAGGAGGCCCCCGTCTGGCAACGCGGTCCGCTCGAACGGCGGTTGCACGCCGTGGGTGGCCCAGTCCTGGTCGAAGCACTCGTCGAACGCGACGTCCTGGCGCCCTTCCTCGTGACCGCCGATGCCTACGGGCCCGACCTGGACCTGCCCGACGCGTGGCACCGCTCTGAAGTCCAGCCCGAGGAGGCGATCACGGATGCCGTTCCGAAAACTGACCCGCCCCCGTACGTCAATGCCTACGGCCCGGCCCACTGGCTCGACGCCGTGCCGGCTGACCCGGTAGCGGACGATCTCAAGCGGCTCAAACCGCTCTTCGCCCTGCATCACGATGGGCTCCCACGGGCGCACGCCGCGCATGCTTTTGCTGCGCACGCCCTGCGCGAATCGACCGGGAAAGCGACCGGCCGGATCTCGTTCACCACGCTGCTCAGCCGGCTTGCTGGGCGCACGTCGGCCTTGGACGAGGCGTTGAAGCACTCGGGCTACCAACAGGATGAGCGCCGGCTCCGGCTGCGCGATCTCGTCCGTGC
>JBCDHV010000159.1:0-8171 GCA_038749615.1 Bacteroidota bacterium | reverse complement strand
CGAGAGGTCGCGGTAGTAGGAGTCATGGTCGAGCAGCGAAATTTGGTCTGGGCCGAAGGCTCCCAAGATCTTGCGCTGCACCGTGCTCTTCCCCGAGCCAGACCCGCCGGCCATACCGATGACGAGCGGACGGACGGACTCGGCACTCTCCGGTACATCGCCGCGGTGCCCCATTACTTCGCCATGACGATGGTGCCGGTCTTGCTGTCTTCAGACCATGTAGACGCGTCCTCGTCGTACCGAAACCCATCGACCTCTGCTTCAAAGAGCACTTCAGGCGACTCGGCTGACTCGCGCACGATGAGGTTGACGAGTTTACCCCGTAACGGCTTCACCGCGTGCGTCACCGCCTTCCGCTCGCCATCGCTTTCCTTGAAGAACTTCACATCGACCATACCCCGGTAGGTGCCGGCATCGTCCCAAGCAGCCTGATGAGCGCCCGGGAGCAGGTTCCACACGAAGCGGCCATCGACCAGTTCGTTCAGCACACGGCTGACGTGAGGCTTCCAGTAGGTCGAGACCCGGCCTACGCCGCTCACGGACGCGTCCATTTTCAGCCGGTAGTTCGGAATCAGATCATCTGGGCGGAGGACACCGAAAAGACCAGAGAAGATGACGCCATGCTCGAGCAGCCGGCGCTGCGCTCCGGTCGGGAGGTTCTGAAAGTCCATGGCCTGGAACATCACGCCTGGGCTGTACCGGTCCAGCGCCGACATCACCGGGTTGGTGAAGACGGCGCGGTTGGCTTCGAGCGCCTCGCCGAGCGTGTCACCTTTCACCCCGAACAGCTTCTCCAGATCGTCATCGGACTCGATCTGCTCGTGGAGCGCGTTGATCAGCTGGCGGCGCTCGGGATTGAGACCAGAGAAATAGTTGAACGTGTTCGCTCCTCGGTCAAACATGCGAGGGGCAAACGGGTTACCGCCCGATTGCTTCCCCTCAGCGGGGGGCAGCAGGATGGTGAATCCAGGCATAGTAGAGGTCTAAGACAGAGAAGTGAGCGGCTGGCCAGAGGTAGCCAGTCCGAGGGTAGGATTAAGCCGCCTCGCCCCGGCGGAGCCGAGCGAGAAGTTCGTTCGCGTCTTGCATGATTTGCTCAGCACGCTGGGTCGCCTCAGCTACGATCTCCTCTCCCTGCCTGCGCGCCTCACTGTCGGCTTCGATCCGGTTCATCTGCTCGACGAGCTCGGCGATCCGGTTCGAGAGTGCGCTCACGTGGTAAGCCATCCGCCGGCGGACGTCTTGCCCACGCTCTGGCGCCACCAACAGCCCAACCCCCACGCCGACGAGACCGCCGAGGAGAAACCCAAGAAGTCCGTTAGGTGACGAAGTCTGGTTGCTCATAGAATGATTGGATCGTGAGGAAGAATCACGGATGGCAGGAAGTAACGGATTTGCGGGCCGCGCGTCAACGGGAAACGCATTGCCGCCACACACGCCAAGAGGGCAGCCCAGCGCTGCGTAGAACCGCGCAGCAGGACTGCCCCCAGTGGTGACGCCGGAGGGCGCGGCCGTTTGGCCGGCAGCCCACGGCGGGCCCTGACTCGAAAGCCGGCCCGCACACGCAGACGTTACTTCTTCTTCTTGTGACGGTTCTTGCGAAGCCGCTTCTTCCGTTTGTGGGTAGCAATCTTGTGGCGCTTGCGCTTACGTCCGCACGGCATAACGTCGTACTCTAGTTTGATGTCTTGAAAAATGATGCGGGAGCCCGCCCAGGTGCTTGGGGAGAACCAAATCCGGAGCCCTTCTCAGCTGGCACGGCGCGAGGCGCATGTGCGTGCTGAGCACAGAATCACAAATACGTTCCTATGGGGCCCTTTTGTTCCACGGTTGCCCTGCTCCCCATTGTGGAGACACCGTCTCGAACCTTTCGACGCGCAGGACCGTGGCCTTGAGGCTCTCTATTCGGATGCAGAACCCATGAATGCCGTTGTCCCAGAAAAAAAGCTGCCCGTTCTACGGAAGTTGGCACGCCGATTGTGACTCTTAACTTCTGAACTCTGGATGCCTCCTTGAAGCTTAGGACACACCTCCTCTCTTCTCTTAGGATCCTGACTAGATTGCCTCCTTGACTTGCCTCCTTGAACTAGTCGAAAGGATCCGGTCCTAAGCCCAGAGCTATACCAGACCGAGCGGATTGCCTCCCCGCTCGGTCTTTTTTTATGTGCCAACGTCACAGATGGGATCAACCCCTAAAGCTTTAATAAATAGGGGCTTACGTATTTATCCGAATCCCCCACAGATGTGTCAAGGGTAGCTCGACCGCGGCGGTCCACACAGGCGCATGTTCAACTAGTCTCGGTTCCGATCTCATCATGGTATCAAAAGTGATATCAAAACGAGACAGGAATTGTCTCATAACGATACCAAAGTGAGACTCAGTTCTGTACGTACCGGCGAGGCGGTTGCGCGGCTAGCTGGCATAAAAAAAGCCGGCGCGTCTCCGTGCCGGCTTTGAACGTCCGTTCAGTACCCAATGAGTTGGGTCAGAGGACCTCTTGGATCCGTACGTCCCACATCAACATCGACTCGATGTCGGCGTAGTCGTCGCCTTCCTCATCGGTGAACTTGTAATCGCCGTTGTGGCGCTGAGACGGCTTGGTGCGCTCCCAGGTCGTTCCGCTGTCATCGACGAAGCGATCCGGGTATGGGCTGCCCACCCGGTAAGAGGGGTGGTAACTGCGGTAGGTCTTCTCGGCTTCGTAGAGCGCAGCGCGCCGGGCGCCCGGGCGCGACACGCTCTTGCCGACTACACGGAACGGAGCAATCGTGATCGAGGCCTGAGCGGTCTCGTCTTCGAGCTCGACGTACTCCGGGCGCATGACCTTGAAATCGTCCGGGTGGGGATACGCGCTGCGTTCGCTAAGTTCGCTCATGGAGAATGGGGCAATCGGTTGGGCCAAAAATAACAACAGGCCGAACAAGGCGGCCTGGTCGGTAAATGACGAAAACCGCTTGTTTGTTTCGGCTGGGCGAGGGCAGGATATGGCCGTTATTTTGACTTATCCAAAGCGGAAATCGACGAAATTTGAGGCTTGCTCACACTCCCACATCCAGTTATCCACAAATTCTGTTTGCAACTATTCAATAACGGATTCACACATATCACGATAGCGGATTTCAAGCTGCAAGGTCTTAATTCACTACGTTTACAACGTGTGGAAAAGTATTCATGCCAAAACGGAGATCTATCCTTGCAAAACGGAAATCGGCTCGCGTTATTGATTACAGCCTTCCCCGGACAGGCCTGACGCTGCGGACCTCCGCGGCGTTTTTCGTCCAGTCGCCACGCCACCGCCCTCTACCCGTGCGCCGCTGCGCGAAGATTCCACCCACCCACGTATTCACCGTTTAACCAGACAGGCTAGCATGAAAGCCTCCGTGCAGGATGCCGTATCTCCTCCTACCCAGCCACATGTAACCAAAGGGCTTGCGATTTACCGGGTCTTCTCGACGGAAGGCCGGCATCCGTTTGATGAGATCGAATGGGAGACGCGTACGGCGGCCATCAAGAACCATAAGGGCGAGGCCATCTTCGAGCAGAAGAATGTGGAAGTGCCAGCTTCCTGGAGCCAGCTCGCGACCAACGTGGTTTCCAGCAAGTATTTCTACGGCGATGTTGCGCTTGCCGGCCATGATCCTGCCAAGGGTGGCCGTGAGCACTCGCTCAAACAGCTCGTTCACCGCGTCACGCGCACGATTGCCGATTGGGGCAAATCGCAAGGCTACTTCGCCTCCAAAAACGATGCAGAGTGTTTCTACGAGGAGCTGACGTGGCTCTGCGCCAACCAATACGGCGCGTTCAACTCGCCGGTCTGGTTCAACGTCGGCCTCCATCATCAGTATGGCGTCTCCGACACGGGCGGCAAAAAGATCTTCGGGTGGGATCGCAAGAAGAAAAAGGTCATGCCCGTGGACCCGTACGAGCGCCCGCAGGCATCGGCGTGCTTCATCATCTCGGTGGAGGACTCGATCGACGATATCTGGCAGCTCATGAGCGAGAGCGCCCGGCTCTTCAAGTTTGGCTCGGGCGTCGGGGCCGACTGGTCGAAGCTGCGCTCCACGCGCGAGAAGCTCTCGGGAGGTGGGATTCCGTCTGGGCCGGTCTCCTTCATGCGCGTTCAGGACGCAACCGGCGGCACCATCAAGAGTGGTGGCAAAACGCGCCGCGCGGCCATCATGCAGACGCTGAAGGTCTGGCACCCGGACATCATGGAGTTCGTGGTGGCCAAGGCCGAAGAAGAACGTAAGGCATGGGCCCTCATCGAAGAAGGCTACGACGGCAGCTTCAACGGGCCGGCATACGGTTCCGTCGCGTTCCAGAACGTCAATCAGTCGGTGCGGGTGACCGACACGTTCATGAGCGCCGCGAAGGCCGACACGACGTACGACCTCATGACGGTTACGTCGGGCGAAGCGGTCGACTCGGTGCCGGCTAAACCGGTCCTGCACAAAATCGCCGAGGGCACGCACATTTGTGGCGACCCCGGCCTGCAGTACGAGGACACCATCCAGCGCTGGCACACCTGCAAGAACTCGGGGCCGATCAACTCGAGCAATCCGTGCAGCGAGTACATGTTCTTGGACAACTCGGCCTGCAACCTCGCCTCGCTCAACCTGCGCAAGTTCCAGCTCGAAGACGGCACGTTCGATGTCGAGCGGTACCGCGCCGCGGCACGGATTTTCATCACGGCGATGGAGATCTTGGTCGACAACGCCGGCTACCCGTCCGAGCACATCGCCGCTCAATCGCATGCCTACCGGCCCCTCGGGCTAGGCTTTGCCAACCTGGGCGCTTCGCTGATGGCAATGGGCCTTCCGTACGACTCGGACGAGGGCCGCGCCGTGGCCGGTGCACTCATGGCGATCGAGCACTGCGAAGCCTACGCCCGTAGCGCCGAGATCGCCGGCAATCCCAAGATCGGCACCTTCGATGGCTTCGAGGACAACCGCGAGCCCATGCTCGATGTCATGCGGATGCACCGCGACGCCGTAGCCGATCTGCACCCGTCGTGCCCGCCCTACCTCCGCGAAGCTGCGCAGGAATCGGCCGACCGCATGCTAGCCCTCGGCGAGCAATACGGCTACCGGAATGCGCAGGCCACGGTGCTGGCCCCAACGGGCACCATCAGCTTCATGATGGACTGCGACACGACAGGCATCGAGCCGGACATCGCGCTGGTCAAGTACAAGCTCCTCGCCGGCAAAGGCGACGGCCTGCTCAAGATCGTCAACAATACCGTCCCGGAAGCTCTGGAGCGCCTGGGCTATTCGGCCAGCGAGCGTGAGGCCATTCTCACCTACATCGATGAGAAGGACACCATCGAGGGTGCACCGAGCCTCAAAGACGAGCACCTCGACGTGTTCGACTGCGCCTTCAAGCCGTTCAACGGGACGCGCTACATCAAGCACACGGGCCACATCAAGATGATGGCGGCGTGCCAGCCGTTCATCTCTGGTGCCATCTCGAAGACGGTCAACCTCCCCGAAACCGCCACCATCGAAGACATCGCCGATGCCTACATGGTCAGTTGGGAAATGGGCCTGAAAGCCGTCGCGATTTACCGCGAGAACTCCAAGCGCAGTCAACCACTGGCGACGTCCAAGGGCGGCAACACGAAGAACAAAGCGGAAGAGATCACGGAGGAAGAAATCGCTGCGTCTGGCGATGGTGCCCTCCGCGAGCCGGCGGTCGTCGAGCGGACGATCGAAAAGGTGGTCGAGAAGATCGTCTACCGCCCGACCCGCAAGCGCCTGCCCGACGAGCGGCCTTCGGTCACGCACAAGTTCTCCATTGCCGGCCACGAGGGCTACCTGCACATCGGGCTCTATCCAGACACGAGCCTGCCGGGTGAGATCTTCATCACGATGGCCAAGCAGGGCTCGACGCTCTCCGGTGTCATGGACGCCTTCGCCACGGCCATCTCGCTGGCACTCCAGTACGGCGTGCCACTCGAAGATCTCTCGCGCAAGTTCAGCCACATGCGGTTCGAGCCGAGCGGGTTTACCAACAACAAACAGGTCCCCATCGCCAAGTCGATCGTCGACTACATCTTCCGGTACCTCTCGATCAAATTCCTGGAGGTGGCGCAAACGGAGACCCCCGTAAACCCTACTGAGGCCGTTGCGGACATCATTGACCGCAGCGGCCCGGCCACCGACGAAGTGCAAATCGAGATGACGTTCGATGCCGGCAACCTCGAGCAGCCAGAGCCGCTCGTAGGCAGCACCATCGAGCAGTTCTCGGCAGCACCCGTTGCTACCAGAGCCCCAGGGGCCTTCCAGAACCAGGAAGACGCTCCGGCTTGCCCCAACTGTGGGAGCATCACCGTCCGCAGCGGCGCGTGCTACTCCTGCCCCAACTGCGGCTCCACCAGCGGCTGCGGTTGATCGAGAGCTCCAGGCATCCAGAGTCCTGCACATCTTGGAGCCGCCTGGAGATGAGGCTCCTCCCTAAAAGCCGGCGTTCTTCGGAGCGCCGGCTTTTTCTGTGCAGTAGACACGGCGACCAAAAGGACAGGCAGAGCAAACGTGAGGGTGGAGTCCTATATTTACAGGGCTTATCCACCTGACGCTACACCACATGAATTCCCCTCGACGCTCTTTCCTGCGCCGGCTGGCTGCCGCTGGCGCAGGGGCCCTCGTGGCCCCAAGCCTGGCCCTTTCGGAGCCGGCTTCCGTGTATCAGCCTGATCACTTGGCCAGCTTGGCCGGCGAAACGTTTCGGGCTTCTGCCGGAGCCTTCCGGCTGGTCGAGACGGAGCGAACGACGCAGCCGCGGGTTGAGTCCTGCACGCTGGTCTTTAGCGGACCGGATGGCCTCTCAGACGGGATCCAACGGCTTCGGCACCCCGAAGTGGGGCGGATTGATCTGTTCCTAAAAGCTCAGGCGTCCGGCACACGCTACGAGGCGACTGTGACCCAGCTCGTTTGAGCATGCCGGCCGTTACGCTCCGGCCTGAAACTGACGCCGACCTGCCTTTTCTCCGGGCGCTCTACGCGAGCACACGGGAAGCGGAGATGAGACTCTCCGGTTGGCCCCCTGCCCAACAGGCTGCGTTCCTGCGCGGCCAGTTCGAGGCTCAACGTGCCCAGTACCGGCAGTCGATGCCGGACGCTCGGTTCGACATTGTCGAAATTGACGGCGCGCCGGCCGGCCGGCTCTACGTGGACGAACGGCCAGACGACGTGCGGCTCGTCGACATTGCGCTGCTGCCAGAGTACAGGGACCAAGGCATCGGCCGGTCCTTGATTGAGGTGCTGATCGAGCAGGCAGGGGACCGGCCGGTGACGTTCCATGTGTTCTTTGGCAGCCCCGCGATTCGGCTGTACTACCGCCTCGGCTTCACCTTTCGCCACGTCGACGGGGCGTATCTCCTTCTCGAACGCCTTCCCCAAGCTCAACCGCCTCTACCCTTGACCCACACCGATTTCGAACCCCACCTCCATACCCCGTTCACGATGCCCGTACCTGGAGGCGACTTGACGCTCACGCTCACTAGCGTGACTGTGCTTCCCGACCAAGGCGCGGGCGACGAGCGGACGCCCTTCTCGCTGATTTTTGCCGGCCCCAAGAAGCCTCTCATCCCGCAGGCGACCTACCTGCTTCAGCACGAAGCGATGGACGACATCGCTATTTTCATCGTCCCCATCGCCTCCTCCGAAACCAGCATCGAGTACGAGGCGGTGTTCAACTAGTTTGGCGGCGCGCTCGCTCTGCTCGCTGTGGTTGGGCGATGGGTAGAGCCGCTAAGCTGGATGGTTGAGCCAGTCGCCCAACCACAGCGAACGAAGTGAGCGTACCGCCCGGCTGATCAGCGAAGCAATGTCACGCGTTGGGTGGCGGCGAACGTTTCCCCTTCAGCGCGGAGGATGTAGGAGCCGCTGGGGAGGTCGGCGGCGTCGAAGTGGAGGGTGAGGGTGCGCTGGGCGGGCGTGTTGGCGTCGTAGAGGACGCGAGCCGGCCGGCCGAGGACATCGTAGGCCACGATGCGGACGCGCTGTTCAGCCGCTACGGCCAGCGTGAACGAGGCGCGCGGGTTGAACGGGTTCGGGTAAGGCGCGGACAGGCGGAACGCCTCTGGCATCTCGGCGGTCGCCTCGACAATGGGGCTATACTCGAAGGCTCCGTCGAAATCGACCTGGCGGAGGCGGAATTGGTAGGTGCCGGG
>JBCDHV010000158.1:0-8208 GCA_038749615.1 Bacteroidota bacterium | reverse complement strand
CCCGGGCTGAAGTCCCATTTCTCGGCCTGCGTGTACCACGTCAGCGGCAATTCGAAGCGCCGGCCGTTCTCGACCGTCAGGTAGGTCCGCGCCGCACTGCCACTGCCCACGACTTCATCGACGCGCCGCCGGAGGCGATGAATGACCGCGCCCTTCTCGTCACGCAGGATCTCCTCCTGCCAAAGCGTTCCCTCGGCTTCTACGATGGTGTACTCGAAGCCAGAATTCGGGTCGATGACCGGCTCAGCCAGCGCCGGCTCGACGCGGACCGCCTCCGTGAGCGGGTAGTACGCCTGTGCCATTCCGTGCTCCTGGTAGCTCGCCACCAACTCTCCATGGCACGAGGCACACGCGGCGTCTCCGACGTACTCCACCGCGCCTGAGACATTCTGATAGGCTGCCACCTGCGCCACGTCCGAAGCCGGCACCGGGAGCTGTTGCGGCCGGTCGGGGTCGTCGGACCCGCAGCCGGCTAGGGCCACGAAGAACCCAAACAGCAGGGCGCTAGTGTGTAGCGCGCGGTTAGCCGAGCCGGCTTTGGGGAGCCGCTTTGCATATATCAAGCTGGTGCATTTCCTGTCCATCCCCTAAGTTTACGTCACAAATCTCTGGACTTCTCGCCAACGGGAAACCTCCTGGGCACCACGGGTGCTGCACATTTCAGGGAGATCGTCGAGACCACAGCGACGGGCGAGAGGTCAGGCAGGATCGCATCCTTCATCTCATTCTTGCGCTACGCGCGCCATGCATAAACCGCTCCTATGTACTCTTTCCCCAACGCTACCCGTTTTGCGGTAGCCCTGCTGCTTGCCGGTGGTCTGTACACAGCCACCCAAGCACAAACGACCTACGTGGTCACCTCGCTCTCTGACAATGCAGCTCAGACGGGCATAGATGGCAACATAACGCTTCGCGAAGCCATCACGGCCGCCAATACGGACGCCGCGTTTGGTGACGCCCCAGCCGGCTCCGGCGCTGATATCATCGACCTGACAGGTCTCGCCGGCACGATCACGCTTGAACAAGATCAGTTCGAGATCACAGGGGCACTCACGATCACAGGTCCGGGGGCCAACGTCCTGACGTTAGACGGTGATCGTCAGTACCGCATCTTCGACATTACCGCGGCCGTCAACGTGACGATATCCGGCGTAAGGTTCTTCGAGGCACAGCCAACCCTGTTTAATCCTGACGGTGGAGGGGCCGTCCGGAGCGTGGCAAGCCAGCTTACGCTCACCCGAACTGAGTTCGCTACGAACACTTGCGCTCGCCTCTCCATGGCGTGCAATGGGGGGGGAGTTCTGCAGAGTGGAGGCGTGCTGAATGTTTCAGGATCGACATTCTCTGAGAATACGGCAGCGTTCGGCGGTGGAGCTGCCATCTACGTTTCTGGTGTGGTATCCGCTACTGTCGTGGGGAGCACCTTTACAGCCTCCCAGGCTTTTGATGGGGTCATCGGTGGCATGTCCTCGCCACCGATCTCGATACTGAACAGTACGTTCATGCTGAACTTGACGCTCAGCAATCCAGGTCCGGTCATAGATACCGACGCCACAATTTATAGCACGATCATTTCAGACAATGATTCGGCTTGTGACGTTTTCGGGCTGCTTGTAACTACAGCAGGGTTCAACATCATCGAGGAGACTTGTGGGACGTTTACTCCCGCGCTGACAGACCAGGTTGGTGTACGGCTCACCGATGTTACAGCTCTCCAGAACAACGGCGGATCAGTTCCGACGATCCTGCCACTGGCCGGGAGTGCAGCGGTCGACGCAGGGGACTGCACGGACGCGAATTCACCAGCTAGTGACCAGCGTGGCCTCCCACGTAATGTGGATCAGCCGCAGTACACGAATACAGGTGATGGCTGTGACGTAGGTGCCGTTGAACTCACATCCGCCGAAGCGCTGCCCGTCGAACTCACGCGGTTCGAGGCCGTGCATGCCGCTGGCACCGTGTCGCTGACGTGGGAAACGGCGACGGAGACCAACAACGCCGGCTTCGATATCGAGCGCCGGCCGGCCGGGCAGGACGCCTGGCAAACGCTCGGATTCGTGCCGGGCTTCGGAACCACGACACAGGCTCAGACCTACCGGTTCGAGGTGGACGATGTCACCGCTGGCCGGCATGAGTTCCGGCTGAAACAGGTCGATTTCGATGGGGCGTTCGAATACTCACCCGTCGTTGAGGTCGTCGTCGATCTCCCAGGCTCGTACGCCCTCTCGGAGGTGTATCCGAATCCGTTCAATCCCACAGCCTCGCTCACGTTGGTGCTGGACCGCGAGGAGTCCGTGCGCATCGTGGTTTACGACGCCACCGGCCGGCACGTCCAAGTCTTGCACGACGGCACGCTGCCGGCTCAGGAAACGCGCACGTTCCGCTTCAATGCTGAGAATTTGCCTAGCGGCACCTACCTCATCCGTGCCACCGGCGCTTCGTTCGCGGCTACGCGCGTAGCCACGTTGATGCGCTGAGATCCGGTCAGGTGGACGAGTAGACGAGTAGAACACGGCGTTCCGGTCTGAGCCACTCACTCATCCACCCCTCCACCTGACCCCTCATCCGCTCATCTACTTACTTCCGTCTCCGTCGGCGCTTCTTCGGGGCGGCCTCTTTCTTGGCGATCAGGTCCACGGCTTGATCGAGGGTGAACGCGTCCATGTCGGCGCCCTTCGGTAGTGAGGCATTGGTCTTCAGGTGCTTCACGTACGGGCCGTAGCGGCCTTCGTAGAGCGCAATGGGTTCGCCCGTTTCGGGATGGTTGCCGAGGGTTTTGAGCGGCGCGTTCTTGCGCGTTTTCTTGGAGATTAGCTCCAGCGCCCGCTCAAGGCCGACGGTCAGTACGTTGTCGTCGTCGGTGAGCGAGGCGTAGGTGCGGCCGAGCTGGACGTACGGGCCGTAGCGGCCAAAATTAGACAGGATCGGCTCGCCCGTCTCAGGGTGGTTGCCGACGAGGCGAGGGAGACTGAGCAAGTCGACGGCTAGGTCGAGGTCTACTTGTTCGGGCACCATGCCTTTTGGGACGGACGCGCGTTTCGGCTTGCCGGCCTGCTCGTCGTCTCCGAGTTGCACGTACCAGCCGTACGGCCCTTCGCGCAGCAACACCGGCTGCTCATGCTCGGGATGGATGCCCAGCACGAGGTCGTCGGCTTCCTTGGCGGCTAGCAGTTCTTTGATCTTGGTGACCGTCAGCTCGTCCGGCGCAATCTCGTTCGGCAGCGACGCCGTCACGATGTCCTCGTTGACCTTGCCCTCGACGTACGGCCCAAATTTCCCGACGCGCACAACGTACGGGTCCCATTTCTTCGTCGTGATGGTCGACACTTTGCGTGGGTCGATCTCTTCGATGCCCTCCTCGACGCGCTCTTTCAGGCCGTCGTCATCAGCGTAGTAGAAGCCTTTGAGATAAGGGATGGCGTCGATCTTGCCGTCCGCGATCTCGTCGAGCGTCTGCTCCATCCGCGCCGTGAAGTCGAAGTCGACCATCTTGTCGAATTGCTGTTCGAGCAACTGGTTGACGGCGAACGCGGTGAACGATGGAACGAGCTGCTTTCCGTTGCGCCGGGCGTAGGCGCGGGCGACGATCGTCCCGATGATACTCGCGTACGTGGATGGCCGGCCGATGCCGAGGCGTTCGAGTTCTTTGACGAGGGAGGCTTCGGTGTAGCGTGCCGGCGGTTTCGTCTCGTGCCCGATGGCTTCGAGTTTCTTGCACGTCAGGTCGTCTCCGGCTTGGAGGGCCGGCAGGACGTTCTCCTGGTCTTCCAGCGCAGCGCCTGGGTCATCGCTGCCCTCGACGTACGCGCGGAAGAAGCCGGCAAACTCGATACGCTTGCCGGAGGCTCGGAACGTGCCGGTTTCCTCTGGCTTGGAGCCGGCCTCGATGGTCGCCGTCGTGAACTGCAGGCGCGCGTCGGCCATCTGGCTGGCGACGGTCCGCTTCCAAATCAGATCGTAGAGCGAACGCTCCCGGCCAGTGAGGCCCTGCTCGTCGGCCGTCAGCATTTCAGTGCCGGACGGGCGGATGGCCTCGTGCGCCTCCTGCGCGTTCTTCGACGACGACGAGAAGCGGCGGGGTTTCGGGCTCAGAAATTCCGTCCCGTAGTCACGCTCCACTTTCTTCCGAGCCGCTTCGATGGCCTCGTTCGAGAGATTGGTCGAATCGGTCCGCATGTACGTGATGAGGCCCTGCTCGTAGAGCCGCTGCGCCGTCCGCATCGTGTCCTTGGCGGAGAGACCGAGCTTGCGGTTCGCTTCCTGTTGGAGCGTCGACGTGATGAACGGCGGATACGGCCGGCGCTTCTGGCTCTTCTCCTCGACCTTTGTGACGCGCCACGGCTCGGTCTTCAACTGGTCGACGAGTTGCCGTGCCCGGTCCTCATCGAGTAGCAGGACCTCTTTTTTCTTGAGCTTGCCGGTCTTTTCGTCGAAGTCGCGCCCGGTGGCCAGGCGAGTGCCAGCGTAATGGGTCATCTGCGCATCGAATGCTGGCCGGCCCTTCGCGAGCCGGGCCTTGAGGTCCCAGTAGCCGGCGCTTACGAACTCGATCCGTTCCCATTCGCGCTGCACCAGCAGCCGGACCGCGGCGCTTTGTACGCGGCCGGCGCTGAGTTTCGGAGCGATCTTCCGCCAGAGGAGGGGAGAGATCTCGTAACCCACGAGCCGGTCGAGCACGCGCCGGGTTTCCTGGGCATCGACGAGCCGTTTGTCGACTTCCCGCGTCTTGTTGAGCGCGTCTAGGATGGCCGTTTTGGTGATCTCGTGGAACACCATGCGTTGCACCGGGACTTTCGGTTTCAGCACTTCCAAGAGATGCCATCCGATGGATTCGCCCTCGCGATCTTCATCGGTGGCGATGTAGAGCCGGTCTGCGTCTTTGAGGGCAGATTTTAGCTCCGTGATGACCTTCTTCTTGTCGGACGGCACCACGTAGAGTGGCTCAAACTCTTCCTCGACGTTGACGCCCAGCTGGACCCAGTGCGGCGTCTTTTTGCCACTCTTGTACTTTTTCGGGATCTCGGAGGCGGACGCCGGCAAGTCGCGCACGTGACCCATGCAGGCCTCGACGCGGTACTCGCTGGACGGAAGGAATTTTCGAATCGTACGCGCCTTGGTTGGAGACTCGACGATGACGAGATTTTTCATTCGGGGAGAGAGAAAAGGATGCAAAGTTGGGCGCGAGCGGATATGCCGTATCGCCGCAGCGTAATACCGAGCAGCCGGCGAAGATAGTCGCCGCGCAGAGAGCCCGAAACAGATGGTGGTGGAAGGATGCCTGCGTGAGTCTACGTAAGCACTGAACGCGCGTTCCGGTGCAGATTTGCAGCAAAGTTGGTGCGGAGGTCCAGGAGCCGGCTGTAAGTTTGCCCGTCCCACAAAGATTCTCCCAACTACTCTGCCGGATACGCCAATGCATGGATCCCGGTACAGGCGCAGGTCTTCATGAAGTTCGCCCTAGGTTGCCTCGTTGTTACGCTCGCTCTGGTCGCGTGGGTCTGGTTCCGGCCTCCAGAGACGTACGTGGTTCGCCCTTTACCGCCCGTCCCGGTAAATCTCGTAGAGCACCTCGAACAGTCCGAGAACCGTGTTCAGGGGCTCCGTGAGGGGACCGCGCGCGGGATCGTCTGGGCCGATTCGGCGCAGCAGAAGACCCCGTACGCCATCATCTACATTCCGGGGTTCACGGCCACCCGCGCCGAAACGGCTCCTATGGCTGACACGGTCGCGGCTCGGCTTGGCGCTAACTTGTACTACGCCCGGCTCTCCGGGCATGGAACCACAGCAGACGGGCTGGCCGATGCGACGGTTCAACAATGGCTAGACGATATGCGGGAGGCGTATGCCATCGGTCAGGTCTTGGGAGAGCGCGTGATCGTCATGGGGACCTCGATGGGCGGGGCTTTGTCGACATGGCTCACGGCTCAGGATGATGTCGATCCTGCCGCACTCGTGTTGATCTCACCCGCCTTCGCGCTGCGTGACGAAGCCTCTCAGCGTCAGCTCGACGCCGTGCTTCGATTGCCGGCACCAGATCGTCTGATCCGCCTCATCGCCGGGGGCTACCGGACGGACGAGTTTCCCAGCGAGGAGGCGGAGCACTTCTGGACAGCCCGGTATCGGACGGACGCGGTGCTCGACTTGGCCCGAGTCTTTCAGCTCCTTCAGGTCACGCCGCTCCAGCACATCGAGACGCCGGCTCTACTCGTCCATTCACCAAACGACAAGGTCGTTGACGCGGATCTCGCAGCCGAACGGTTTTCTGAATTCAGCAGTCCCCTCAAGCGCCGCGTCGAATTCAACGAATCGCAGAACCCCTTCCAACACGTGATTGCCGGCCGCATCCTCTCTCCCAACTCAACCCTCCAAGTCGCCGACCTCGTCTCAGATTTTCTCCGTGAAGCCACGAGCAGCCAATAGCTCACTCAGATCCACCCGCTACCCACAACCCGTCCACCCGCCACGCAAACGACGTGAGCCCGTGGCAGCCCAATCCACCACACTCAGTTTAACGGAGACCCCGAATAAATCTCTTCGTCTGACGCGCACCTACACTGTAGTCATTGAGCACGACCCCTGATACCGCGCTGTTGGTCGGCTACATCCCTGGTTTTCCAGGTGCCCATTCACAAGCCGAGACACTCAATGAGTTGCACGTAAACATGCGCGAGGTGCTTCAGATGCTGCTCGAAGACGGAGAGCCGACGATGGAAGGCGAGTTCGTCGGTACGCACCAGTTCTCCATCCCTGCATGACATGGGGAACGTGCAAGTACTCCAGCGCACTAATTCCGCAGGCCAGCGATCGCATGTACATACCACGCATTCACCTACTACCTGCAACTCGCCCACCCGCCACGCGAACGACGTGAGCCTACGGCGCGAGCCAGGAGCCGATGGGGCCGCCGAGGTTGCGCCAGAGGGTGAACGCGAGGACGCCGGCGAGGAACAACCATACCGTCCAGGCTGGAGCTAGGGCGCGCTGCGAGGAGCTGCCCGTCCACATCCGCCGGCCCATGCGCCAGAGCCCGACTGCTAGATACGGCAAGGCCAGCACGGCGAACAGGTTGAAGCTCAGGGCTTCCAGAATGCGCCCATGAAGCAGCGCATGAACCGCGCGCTGCGTTCCACACCCTGGGCAAAACCAGCCCGTCGACAGCCAGACCGGGCACTTCGGAAACAGCCCCGACGCCGCCGGGTCAAGCCAGAAGTACACGCCGGCTCCAAGGAGCGCAACTCCGCTCGTCAGTACGACCCCAGCCCGTCTGCTCAATGCACTCATGGCGAAACGACACTAAACACGATATCTGCCTGCTCGCTCATTGCAGTTCCACTGCTCCCGAACACGATGCTAGTAGGAATCCAGCGCGCCCATGCCGGCAAATCCGATGATCACGACAAGGTACAGGATGTACAAGACGCCGATGACCAAGCCGGCAATCAAGCCCCAATTCGCCCATTTGCTCGCGTTTGCGGAGGCTTCCAGGGCCTCGGCGCGCCGGCCGGCTTGGACGTGACCGTTGACTTGGGCAGCGTACACGATCGACACGATGCCGAGCGGGAGACAGCAGAAGATCGTGACGAGGATCGCCTTGACGAGGTGGTTGTCTACGGGGCCGGCATAGGTCTGCTCAGGCTCCGGATCCCAGCCGGCAGCTTGTTGCGAGCGGACAGGCGGAGGACCAGCCGACGCAATGAGGTCGGTTTGGGCAGCGGGAACCCAATCTGCCATCCCATCTTGCCAGACCAGCGTCTGACGGGTGACGACGCCCTGGTCGATCAGGTCGAGAATCTTGGACTCGGAGACCGGCCCTTGGGCCGCTCCGTCCATTTCGTAGTACCACATGGGGAAGGTCGTTCAGGGCTCCGCGGGTCCCCAGGGTGCAAGGGGTAGCGTAGAGCGTGGATGAGATCGGTACCTCGTTGAAGATCGGGGCAAAGATAAGCGCCCGCGGGATATCCATCTCGCTTCAAGCAGAAGCCGGCCTTTCGACTTGCTGGCTACGCCAGTCGCTACCTCATTCCCTACAGCGTCTTGACCTCCTGAACCAGATCCGTGATCGAGTCCTTGGCATCGCCGAAGAGCATCGAGGTCCGGGGCCGGTAGAACAGCTCGTTGTCGACGCCGGCGTAGCCTGGGCGCATGCTTCGTTTCAGCACGATCGTGTTGGCAGAGCGCTCCACGTCGAGGACGGGCATGCCATAGATG
>JBCDHV010000157.1:0-8241 GCA_038749615.1 Bacteroidota bacterium | reverse complement strand
GCTGCAGCTTCTGCTCGCCTACCAAGCCGGCGAAGAACCGCCGGCCTATCGGACCTCCCAACCGGTGTCTCCAGCCCGTGCCCGGCAGCTCTCGGCACGGTATCAGGCAGACGACGGCCGGTCGGTCCGGCTGATCGAGCAGAGCGGAGCCTTGTTGTTCGATGACGGCGAAATCCGCACGCCCGTCGAGCGCGATGGGCTGTACGAACTGGTCACGAACGGCCGGCTCGGCGTGGGCCGCACGCTGCGGCTGGTAAACGACGGGCAGGGCGGGCCGCAAGATCTGATCATCGACGGCACCCGCTTCGCGAGGCAATACGACCGGGTGCCCGAGCCGGCTCCGGAGCACTTCAACGAGTTGATCGGCGAGTATGGGCCAGATCACAATGTGCTCCATGTGCTCGAAGAAGATGGCCAGTTGACGGTGCTGATCGAGTGGTTCTTTCGGTATCCGCTTACCCCCATCGAGGAAGACCGCTACGCGTTCCCTGGCCGGGGCTTGTATGCCGGCGAAGAGGTGATTTTTCTCCGCGATGAAACCGGCGCGATCACGGGCGTCGAAGCGGCCAACGTCGTCTGGCCCAGGCGTGCGGTAGGCCCAGACGATGGCGCGACGTTCAAAATCGACCCCATCCGCCCCGTCGAGGAGCTTCGTGAGGAAGCCTTGCGCGCCACCCCGCCGGCTGAAAACGGCCCCTTCCGGCCGGCCGCGCTCGTCGACGTAACCCAGCAGCCAGCGGTCATCGACGGAGATACGTTAGCCCTTGAGCCGGGCATCAAGCTGGACGTGCGCTACGCAACGACCAACAACTTCATGGGGGCCGCCTTCTACGACAAGCCTCGCGCGCTTCTCCAGAAGCCAGCGGCCGAGGCGTTGGCACGGGTTCACTTCAACTTGCGGGCCCTCGGCTACGGGCTTCTGGTGCACGATGCGTACCGGCCGTGGCACGTCACCAAGATGTTCTGGGACGCCACCCCGCAGGACCTGAAGCTGTTCGTTGCCAACCCTGCCCGGGGCTCTCGCCACAACCGAGGTGCCGCGGTAGATCTCACCCTCTACGATCTGACGACGGGCGAGCCCATTGCCATGCCTAGCGGCTTCGATGAGTTTTCCCCGCGCGCGTATGCGGCCTACCCTGGTGGCACGAGCGCCCAACGCTGGCACCGCGCCCTACTTCGCCGCGTGATGGAACTGGAGGGCTTCCGCGTCCTCAACGCCGAATGGTGGCATTTCGACTACAAGGACTGGCGAGAGTATGGGCTCGGCAATGTTGGGTTTTAGTGTTTAGGGTTTAGGGTTTAGCGCTGCCGGAGCTGGCCGGCCGGGACGACCCTCTCCTAGGTCGGGTAAACTTGTGCGTTGCCCGTTGCTGGATCCCTCATAAATCATCCATCCCAAATCATAATTCACGTGGCTCGTCGCGCAGTTTCTGTTTGGACCATCGTCGGTATCGGAACCGTGATGGCCGTCATCGTCGCCGGCCTCCAGGCATGGCTCGGGTAGGCTCGCTCCGCTCGCGTGGCGGGTGGACGTGTAGCATGTGGCGGGTGGATGATTTGTGGTCCGAGGCCAACAGCTGTTTTGCAGTTTGAGGTAGAGCCTGGGCGGTTTTCTGGCCACGGTTTGTTATCTACCTACCATCCGCCACACCGTAGCCCTCACCTGCTACCCGTCCACCTGCTACCCGCCACGCGGTAGTCCTCACCTGCCATCCGTCCACCCGCTACCCGCCACGCGAACGCAGTGAGCCCCCCCCCCGCCGCCGGCCGACTTCTCGTTGCCCATCCCATGCTGGGCGATCCCAATTTCAACCGGAGCGTGGTGCTGCTGTGTGAACACACGGTTGGCGCAGGATCCTTTGGACTGGTGCTGACGCGGACGCTGGAGGAACGCATGGGCGAACTGATGCCCTCGCTGGCTGACTTCGACGGGCCCGTTGGGCAAGGTGGACCGGTTCAACTCGATACCCTCCATTTCGTCCACCGCCACGGCGAGCAGGTAAGCGAGGCTATCGAGATTCACGAAGCCGGCGTCTACTGGGGCGGCGACATCGCGGCCGTCGAGCAGCTCGTGCTCACGGGCCAGACGGGGCCAGAGCAGATGCGGTTTTTTGCCGGATACGCCGGCTGGGACGATGGCCAACTCCAAGCCGAAATCGAGGAAGGCAGCTGGTTCGTCGCCGATCTCTCCCTCGATCTCCTCTTCTCGACGCCACCTGAGAACCTCTGGCGTACTGTCCTCCGCCGCATGGGCGGCCAATACGCCCTCCTCGCCAATTTCCCCGCCGATCCGCGGTTGAATTGAGCACCTTTCCGGATTTTGTCAACCCGAACGACGCTGCTAACCCCGGCCGGGCATCTCGAAACCGATGCGCCAGCCCGGATTCCGCTGACCTGAGCGGAGCCGCTGCCGTACAGACGTTGCATGCAACGTCTCTGCCGGGCATCGCCTTCGTTCCGCTGACAAGCAGTCCGGCCTGGCTTCTCGAACCACCACTCCTCCATGCTCCTCCGCGAACACTTTCCACATACGGCCCAAACGGTCTACCTCAACCATGCGGCTACGGGGCCGCTGAGCCGGCCGGTCATGGATGCGGTGGCGGCGTATCTGGCGGAGCGGCATGGCGACCATATCGAGAACTTTCTCCGCTTTCAGCCCACCATCGAGGCGACACGCGCCCAACTGGCGCAACTGCTTGGCACACAACCTGGGCGGGTCGAGTTTGCGCCGAATACGTCGTATGCGCTCAACGTGCTCGCGCTCGGGCTCGACTGGCAACCCGGCGACCGCATCGCGCTGCCCGACTGCGAGTTTCCCACCAACGTCTATCCGTTTCTCAACCTCCGCCGGCTCGGTGTAGACGTCGATTTCATCCCAACGCACGAGGGAGCGTTCACGGTGGAGGACGTCGAGCGGACGCTGACCGACCGGACCCGGCTCGTCAGTGTGAGTTGGGTGCAGTTTCTTTCGGGTTTTCGTGCCGATCTTGCCGGCATCGGCCAGCTCTGCAAAGAGCGCGGCGTGCTGTTCTGCGTCGATGCCATTCAGGGCATGGGTGCCCTCCAACTCGGTAGCGTCCACGACCTCGGCATCGACTTCCTCGCCTGCGGCTGTCACAAATGGCTGATGAGCACGCAAGGCCTTGGGTTTCTCTTTCTGACCCAGGAGGTACAAGACCGGCTCACGCCTGTTCTGGCGGGCTGGCTGCACGGGCCCATCGACTGGGAAAAGTTATCCGAGTACGACCTGCACTTTCACCCGGACGCGACGCGGTTCCGGTTGGGCACTACGAACAACACGGGGATCGCCGCCCTGAACGCCTCGCTCAAGCTCTACCTTGGTGCCGGCGCTTCCGCCTGTGAACGGCAGGTCCTCCACCTTGCTGGCCGGCTCCGGGCGGGCCTCTTGGATGCCGGCCTCTCGATCTACGGAGCCACGGAGACCGAACGTACTGCCGGCATCGTCACCGTTCGCCACCCAGAACCCGAAGCCGCACTGGAGCGCCTGAACGCCGCCGGCGTCGAAGCCGCTCTCCGCAATCGTCTTCTCCGTCTTGCGCCAACGTACTACAACACCGAGAGCGAGGTGGACGTGGCGATAGAGGCGTTAGGTTCGCTGCGCGCACGTGGCGAGTAGCGGGTAGCAGATGTTGCACGTGTGACAGGGTGGAAGACGTGGCATCTCGACCCTGCAACATTTGTCCCCCTGCTACACATGCACCACACCAACCGTATATTCGGCCCGTCCCTCCCGCAACCTGTGATTCATGCGATTCATTCTTCTGATGGCTGTGGCTGTCTGTGGCCTCGGTGTGGTGCCGGCTCATGCGCAGACGCCCTGTACGGCAGGGACAGCCGGCATCTACGGATGCAACAACATAGACCTGGAAGCGAACGTCGGGATTTCGACGTTCACCACGTTTGAGGGGGCCGACATCTGGGGCTGGACGGACCCCGACACCGGGCGCGAGTACGCGCTCATGACGGTCATGGACGGGACTGGGTTTGTGGATATCACCGTGCCCTCTAGTCCGGTCTACCTCGGCAAACTGCCTACGAACGCCGGCGTCAACTTCTGGCGCGATGTCAAGACCTACGGCTACTTCGCTTTCATCGTGGCGGACAACGTAGGCTCGCACGGCATGCAAGTATTCGATTTGCGCCGGCTCCGGAACGTACCCTCGCCGCCTGCCACGTTCACGGCTGACCACATCGACACCAACTTCGGAAGCGCGCACAACATTGCCCTCAACGAGGCAACAGGGTTCGCGTACATCGTCGGTTCAGGAGAGTGTGGCGGGGGACTCCTCATACTCGACGTGCGTGACCCGCTCAACTCCACCCTTTCCACGTGCTATGGCGATAGCGACGTGGGCCGTGGCTACACGCACGACACGCAGTGTATCGTCTACGATGGCCCCTCGACCGCCTACGCGGGGCGCGAGATCTGCTTCAGCAGTAACGAAGCTGGCCTCAGCATCGCAGACGTGACGGACAAGCAGTCCATCCAGGAGATCTCGGGGACGGGCTACCCGAACGTCTCGTACGCCCACCAAGGATGGCTCAGCGAGGACCGGAAGTACTTCTTCGCCAATGACGAAGGGGACGAGAGCAGCTTCAACTTCAACACACGTACCATCGTCTGGAACGTCGAAGACATCGAGGACCCGTTCATCGCCGATGAGTACGTGGCCTCCACCGCGTCCATCGACCACAACCTGTACACGGCCGGCGATCAGGTCTTCGAGGCCAACTACCGGAGCGGTCTACGCATCCTGGACGCCTCGGACCCGGAGAACATGAGCGAATCCGGCTTCTTCGATACCTATCCGTCGAGCGACGCCCGTGGTTTCAACGGGGCGTGGAGCGTGTACCCCTACTTCCGAAGTGGTACCATCATCGTCAGCGACATCGAGAGCGGGCTGTTCATTCTTTCGTCCTTGCTCGTTCCCCCTCGGCCGGGGCTTTGGGGCCGTGTTCTGCTAGAGGCTGCTACGGCGAACGACACGTTGAACGTCGGTGTGGCCCCGCCGTTGGCGCAACCGTTCGGAGCAGCACCCTTCAGCCACGCCGGCACTGAGACCATTCCGGGCCCCCAAGTGGCAGAGGCCGCGGCCGACTGGGTCCTTCTCACGTTCGATGATGGCACCACCACCACGCAAACCGCCGCCCTCGTATTGCCAGACGGCCGGATCGTAGCGGCACAAGGATATGGGGCCGTCGATGTGCCGGCGACCTCGGCATCGAGCTTCGACATCACCATCGCACACCGCAACCACGCCCCGAAGACGCTCACCGTAGCCGCATCGGCCAACATGGTCGCAGACTTTGGTACCCTCATGGCAAACGATCCGAATCAGGATGGCGTCTCCGACGCGGCAGACATCCTGGGCTTCTGGCTGCCGGCCAACGGGCTCATCGGCTACAGTGCCGGCGACTTCAACCTCGACGGGGCCATCAATGCTCTGGACGTGCTTGGCTTGCTGCCCTGAAACGTAATCGCCGGACTGCACTACAACAGATCTGTGGCTCTGCAAGACGCCCTCGTGCGAGTTCACTCAGAACATTCCCATGCATGTTCACCTGGCCGGTCGTTTGTTGAGGTAGAGATTTGTGACACGAGATCCGAACTTCAAGAATCCAAACGCGGAAGTCCCATCGTTTCCTGAGTATGTCAACAACGTGTGTGATTGGAGCCGGCTCGTCCGGCATTGTAGCGTGTAAGGTGCTTCACGAGCGCGGTCTACCGTTCGATTGTTACGAGATTAGTTCAGGCATTGGCGGCAACTGGCGGTACGAGAACGACAACGAAATGTCGTCTGCGTATCAGAGTTTGCACATCAACACGTCGCGGACGCGGATGGCCTATTCGGATTTCCCGATGCCGGATGCGTATCCGGACTTCCCGCATCACTCGCAGATCGCCCGCTATTTCGAGGACTACGTCGATCATTTCGGATTTCGAGACCAGATCCAGTTTCGGGCGAAGGTGGCACACGTCGAGCCGGCTGAGGAAGGGGGATACGACGTAACCATCGAGCATCTCGATTCGGGGACAACGGAGACGAAACGCTACGACGCTGTGCTGGTCGCCAACGGGCATCACTGGGATCCGAACTGGCCCGAGTTTCCCGGTACGTTCGGCGGCGAGGTGTTGCACTCGCACGACTACAAAGTGCCAGGGCCGTACGCCGGCAAGCGCGTCGTGATCGTGGGCGTGGGCAACTCCGGGACGGACATTGCTTCGGAACTGTCGAGGAATGCGGAGCGCGTGATGTTGTCGTCCCGGAGTGGGGCGCACATCGTGCCGAAGTACATCCTCGGCCGGCCGCTCGATCACTGGAACACCGAGCAGATCTCACGTCTCCCGTTTCCGATGCAGCGCCTGCTCTTCAGCGCCTTGCTCCGGCTCTCTCGTGGTAAGCAGGAGTCCTACGGATTTCCGACACCGTCGCACCCCTTCGGCTCCGAGCACCCAACGGTCTCCAACGAACTGCTCAACCTGATCGGGCATGGCCGCATCATCCCGAAACCCAATATTGCCCGCCTCGATGCCGACCGCGTCGTGTTCACAGACGGCACGGAAGAGGAAGCCGACGTGCTGATCTATGCGACGGGGTATAAGGTCAGTTTTCCATTTTTCGATGCGCACTTTCTGAGCGCCGAGAACAACGAGCTTCCGCTCTACGGCCGCGTCGTTGATCCAGAGCGGCCAAGCCTCTATTTCATTGGCCTCATCCAGCCCCTCGGTGCCATCATGCCTCTCGCCGAGGTCCAGAGCGAATGGGTGGCCGACCTGCTTGAAGGCAAGGCTACCTTACCACGGCCGGCCGCCATGCGCCAAGCCATCGCCCGCGACGAGGCGAAGATGACCAAGCGCTACGTCAAATCGAAGCGCCACACCATGCAGGTCGACTTCTTCGACTACGCCCGCCAAGTCGAGCGGCTCAGAAAACGGTGAACGAACGTATAGGTTAGTCCATGCGCCCCTCTTTTTACGTCTCGATGTGTATGCTCGCCGGCTTGTTCGCCTGGTCTGGCTGCCTGGGCGACAATCAGCCAGCCGGCTCCACAAGCGCCCAAGAAGCGCGAGCGGTTCCTCCCTCGCCGGCCAGGACCACCGTCGATGACTTGGGCACGTTTCAGGGTACGGGCATCCTGTCCTCCGGTGAAGAAGGTGCCTACATGGGAGGTGAGGATCCCATTTCAGCCGCCCGGTTGCACTTCGACGCACCCGAACTGGACAGCCTGACGGTGGAAACCGTGTCCCAAACCGACAGCGTGCATACCGTTCTCATCAGCCGCTATGGGCTGGGTGCCGGCTATCCAGGAGGCCAAGCCACGGCCCACGCCGAGCGGTACCTCGTGACGTTCGGGCTAGCCGGTGGTGAGACGTACGTCGACATTCCCGACGGCATCTGGCGCGTCACGGAGAGCGGCCGGCAAGTCCGCTGCGCGCCCGCCGCCCAGTGGAGCCCCAACCCGTGTGAATTCTGAGCTGCTGCCGTGTGGCCGTCGCAGACGAAGGCACAAAAAAAGCGCCCCCAGCCCTACCGGCTAGGAGCGCCCACGTTGGAAGCGGAGAGGGAGGGATTCGAACCCTCGATACCCGCGAAGGTATACCGGTTTTCGAGACCGGCGCATTCAACCGCTCTGCCACCTCTCCAAACAGGACGGCGAATATACAGGTTTGGGCGCTTGGGCGGTCGGAGATGGAGTGAATCTTAAAGGGGTGGAGATGCCATCTTCCGGAGATGGCACCTCCACCCCTTTTGATCGTCCAGGTTAGTCTCGCGTCAGGATCACGTTGCCCGCGGAGCCTTCCAGTGTCAGATTCGACGAGTCGAACGTGACGCGGACGGTTCCGGGGAGCGTGTTGAGGAGCACGGCCTCGGCGGTCATGATGGTTTGGGGAGCACAGGCACGCTCCGTAGCCCCAACGCCGGAGATCAACAGCCCGTCGTTGACGACGCGGGTGTAAGAACCGAACATCGAGTTGCACCCGGTGTAGCCGGTGAATTCCAACCCGGCACCGTTCAGATTGGGCTCCGTGGTAAACGTGATTGATGCCGGCTCCTCACCGTTCGAGATAATCTCGACGGGCGAGCCCTCGGCCGGCTCGACGCGCACGATGCGCCACGAATCGCCGAGGAGTTCGGCATCGGTGTCGGTCGTGTTGTCGGTGTAGATGAGCGTTCCGTGGCCGGCGCGCTGGATGCGCAGCGACTCCACGCCATCGCT
>JBCDHV010000156.1:0-8266 GCA_038749615.1 Bacteroidota bacterium | reverse complement strand
GGAACGTTCAACATCTCGACGACGGCCGCCTTCGTGGCTGCCGGCGCCGGTGTGCCGGTCGCCAAGCACGGTAACCGGAGCGTGTCATCGAAATGCGGCTCGGCCGATGTGCTCGAAGCGCTGGGTGTGAACGCTGGGCTTCGCAAGGACGGCGTCGAGCGTTGCCTTCGCGAGGCGGGCATTGCGTTCCTGTTCGCCCCGTACTTCCACCCCGCACTCAAACACGTCATGCCCGTACGCCGCACGCTCAAGGCCCGGACGTTTTTCAACATCCTCGGCCCGTTGTGCAATCCGGCCAGCGTGAGCCGGCAGCTCGTCGGCGCGTTCAGCCAAGAGGTGGCTGAGCAAATGGCGCACATCCTGCTGCGCCTGGGTGCCGAGCGGGTGGCCACCGTGTGGTCCCAAGATCACCTCGACGAACTGTCGATTTCCGCACCTTCGCACGTGTACCTCGCCGAAGCCGGCGACGAAGCGCCGCGCCCGATGACCGTGACGCCCGAGCAGTTCGGATTCGAGCGCGCCTCGGCATCCACCCTAGCCGGCGGCGACGCCCAAGACAACGCCGCGATTCTGCGCGCCATTCTCTCCGGCGAGCCCGGCCCCAAACGCGACGTGACGCTCCTGAACGCCGGCTTCGCGCTCTACACCTCCGGCCAATTCGACTCCATCGAAGCCGCCATCGACGCCGCCCGAACCAGCATCGACACCGGCGCGGCGCAAGAAAAACTAGACGCTCTCATCAAGACCTCCAACGCCTAGCCGCCCCCGTAAAGACGTTGCATGCAACGTCTCGGCAGAGCGCTCCGGGACCAGTTCCCCCACCCACCAACAGCGAGCCCTGCGAGCGCCCCACCCAACCATCCACCAACATGACCATCCTCGACCGCATCGTAGCTGACACCCGCCGGCTCGTCGACGAGCGCAAGCGGCAGGTGTCCGTGCGCGATCTGGAAGCGCGGCCACTCTTTGCTGCGCCGGCTCGGCCTTTCGCCGAGGTGCTGCGGCAACCAGACGAGATCAGCGTGATCGCCGAGATCAAGCGGGCGTCGCCGTCGGCGGGGGTGATCCGTGAACCGTTCGATGTGCCGGCGATTGCGCGGGCGTACGAAGCCGGCGGTGCCGCGGCGATTTCCGTGTTGACGGAGCCGCTTCACTTTCAGGGGGCGCTGGAGAACCTGCCCCTGGCCCGTCCGCATACGAAGCGTCCGTTGATGCGGAAGGATTTCATCGTTGACCCGTACCAGTTGATCGAAGCCAAGGCATACGGAGCGGACGCCGTGCTACTGATCGCGGCGGTGCTAGACCGGCACAAGCTGCACGATCTGCACCAAGCGGCCGACGACCTCGGCCTTGGCTGCCTCGTCGAGCTCTACGATGCCGGCGAACTCTCACGCGTCGATCTAGACCAGGTCCGCGTGCTCGGCGTCAATAACCGCGACTTGCGGACGTTCAAGGTCGACATCGAGCATAGCCTGCGGGTTTTTGCTGGGCTTCCGGCCGGCGTCGTCCGCGTGAGCGAAAGCGGCCTCAAAACCGCGGCCCACCTCGCCCACCTGCGCCGGCACGGTACCGATGCCGTCCTCATCGGCGAATCCCTGATGCGTGCACCCGATCCAGGGGATGCCCTCCGCCGGCTCCGCACAGACACCCTGGAGGCGTTGCGTGAGAGTGTTTAGTGTCCAGTGTTTAGTGTTTGGTGTTTCGATGATTGTGCGGCCAGAGAGAAAAACATCTACGTCAGAGGCGTCATCAAGCGAGCAACTGGGCAGTTCTATCACGCTGATATCTAAACACCAAATACTAAACACCGTGCGCAGCACCCTGCGTCCGCCCTGGCAGTTCCATTACAGCGACCTTCCATGAAACTCAAAATCTGCGGCATCACCACGCTCGAAGACGCGCGCTACTGCGCCGCGGCGGGGGCGGACTATCTCGGGTTCATCCAATACCCGGAAAGCCCTCGGTTCATCGAGACGAAGAAGGCCGGCGGTATCATCGACTGGCTCTTCGGGTCGAAACCTGTCGGGGTGTTCGTGAACGCGAGTGTCGAGGAGATCAACGACGCGGTAGACGCTGCCGGCTTCGAGTACGCGCAACTGCACGGCGACGAGACGGCTTGGGAGTGCTCCCAAATCCAAGTCCCTGTCATCAAAGCCTTCCGCGTCCGTGCCGGCACCAGCGCTGACGATCTCCGCGAACAACTCGACGAGTACGGACCGTACGTCGACCGCTTTCTGCTCGATGCATTCAGCACGAACGCCTACGGTGGAACGGGCGAGGTCTTCAACTGGGCCGTGGCGCAAGAACTCGCCGCTGATGGCTACGAGTTCTTCCTTGCCGGCGGCATCGGGCCGCACAACGTGCGCACGGCCGCTGAGACGGTGCAACCCTACGGCATCGACGCCTCCAGCCGGCTCGAATCCAGCCCAGGCGTCAAGGACTTCGACAAACTCGCTAACTTCTTCGAAGCGTTCGACGCCGTGCGTGAATCGACGGCTTGAACGTGGCTTGCCGTTCGTGGATGTGTAGCACGTACTGGACGAGCATTCTGACTATCCCCAAGCGCCGAATACTAGATCCCAACCACTAAACACGAGCGTTCGCTTGCCGGCTCTGGCCGATGCCGCCTTCGAACGCGCCAACCCACACCCCATGCCTTACACTGCACCTGACGCCACCGGACACTTTGGAGTGTATGGTGGTGCGTTCATTCCTGAGATCCTTGTGCCGGCCGTCGAGGCCCTGGCGGACGCGTATGCCGAAGCCCAGAACGATCCCGAGTTTCGAGCCGAGTACGAAGCGCTGCTACGCGATTACGTCGGCCGGCCTACCGCGCTGACGTATGCGAACCGACTCACCGAGCACATCGGTGGTGCGAAGATCTATCTCAAGCGCGAAGACCTGTGCCACACCGGCGCGCACAAGGTGAACAATACCATCGGGCAGATTTTGCTTGCGCGACGCATGGGCAAGACCCGAATCATCGCCGAGACAGGAGCCGGCCAGCACGGCGTAGCCACCGCAACCGTCTGTGCCAAGTTCGGGATGCAGTGCATCGTCTACATGGGCGCGGAGGACATCGAGCGGCAGAACCTGAACGTGCTGCGGATGAAGCTCCTCGGGGCGGAAGTCCGGCCGGCTATCAGCGGCAGCCAAACGCTCAAAGATGCCACCAACGAGGCCATCCGCGACTGGGTGACGAACGTCCGCGACACGTTCTACATCATCGGCTCCGTCGTAGGCCCACACCCGTATCCGATGCTGGTGCGCGACTTCCACCGGGTCATCGGCGAGGAAACCCGCGCGCAACTACTCGAGCAGGAAGGCCGCGAAACGCCCGACGCTGTCGTAGCCTGCGTGGGCGGCGGCTCCAATGCGATGGGCATCTTCTACCCCTTCGTAGACGACGAATCCGTGCGGATCTACGGAGCCGAGGCTGCCGGCGAAGGCCTCGACGGCCGGCACGCCGCGACGCTCTCGAAAGGCGAGCCCGGCGTCCTCCACGGCGCGATGAGCTACTTGCTCCAAGACAACGCCGGCCAAGTGCAACTCGCCCACTCGATTTCCGCCGGCCTCGATTACCCCGGCGTCGGCCCCGAGCATTCGTACCTCAAAGACATCGGGCGCGTGACCTACCTGCCGGTCACCGACCAAGAAGCCTTGGAGGGCGTCCGGTTACTCTCCCGCCTCGAAGGCATCATCCCGGCCCTCGAAACCGCCCACGCCATCGCGATTCTGCCAGACATCGCCCGCGAACTCGGCCCCGAAGCCATCGTCGTGATGAACTGCTCCGGCCGCGGCGACAAAGACATGGGCACGATCTCAGAATACCTTTGAACGCTGAGCTAGCGCCCCTGCCCAACCACAGCACGCACCGCGTGCGTCCCGCCCAACGGATCTACCAAAGCCGAGTCGGCACCCAGGCGATGACGGCGAAGCACACCAGCCCGAAGGTGTAAAACAGGCCGGCTACGATTCCATCGTATGGCAGCAGGTCGACCATGCGCAGCATGTTCCACCAGTCGTGCGTCATCGGATCGTTGGTGATGAGCGGGAGGTGGCGGGTCTGGGCGTCGCCGGCGTATACGCTGACATGGATGCAATTCTGGCCCGTCCACAGCAGGCTCACTTGTGCCCCGAAGGCGTTCCCAAAGCGCACGGCAGACCAGACAAAAATCAGCGGAACGCCGATCTGAAAAATCGTGCCGCCGGCAAACATGATGAAGCGCCCGAACGGCCGCATAAACGTGTGGCCGGCTTCGTGGATGAGGAGGTTGATGGCGTCCAGCCAGAAGAACGCTTCCTTCGTCCACGCGAAATAGACCGCGAGCGGCAGCAAGACGAGCGTGCCGGCATGGTCGCGTAGGGTACTACGCAGCGTTTCGCGAAGTTGGTGGATTGTTGGCACAGCACGCATCGAGTGGAGGGAGAGGCCTATCCTCCTTAACGCGAAGTCCAGCCCCCCATCAGCGCACGCCCACCAAAGTACCTACACACCACGAACCACCCATCTACGCACTACACGCGCACCGCCGTCCCACTCACGGAGACCATCATCATGCCGTTCGTCTCGCCGAGAACCTCGTAGTCGATGTCGACGCCCACGATGGCGTTCGCGCCCAGGCTGTGCGCCTCGTCTTCCATTTCCTCGATGGCGATGCGCCTTGCCTTGCGCAATTCCCGCTCGTAGGAGCCCGAGCGTCCGCCGACGATGTCCCGCAAGCCGGCAAACATGTCCTTGAAGACGTTCGCCCCCAACACCGCCTCGCCCACGACGAGGCCCAGGTATTCGCGAACAGGCCGGCCTTCGATAGTGGGGGTGGAAGTGATGATCATGGTAGTCGTGGTTTACGAGTTATGGGTTGTTCGGGCCGGCTTGTTGATTATGATTTATGAATTGGGAATTATGATGTATGAAGGAGTGTTCCCGCTGCCGGTGCTCGCCGTGAACAGCATGCTCTGCCGGAGACCGAGCTACGCGAACCAATGCAGCTAAACCGCACCGCTCCTCATCAATCATAATTCCCAATTCATACTTCCAAAGCCTCTCATCCCAACGCTTGCGCAAGGTCCTCCAGGAGGTCCGTTTCGTCTTCGATGCCTACGGAGAGGCGGATCAGAGAATCCGTGAGACCAGACTTGAGGCGCTCTTCCCGCGGAATCGAGGCGTGCGTCATCGTAGCCGGGTGGTTGATGAGGCTCTCGACACCCCCCAGGCTCTCGGCGAGGGCAAACACCTTGGTGGCCTGCATCACCTTGACGGCCTGCTCCATCGAGTCGTCTTTCAGGCTGAAGCTGACCATGCCGCCGAAATCACGCATTTGCCGTTTGGCGATCTCGTGCCCACGGTGGTCTGGAAGGCCCGGATAGTAGATCGGCCCGATCTTCGGATGATCGGCCAGGAAATTCGCTACGGCCCGGGCATTGTGGCAGTGCCGTTCCATCCGGATGTGGAGCGTCTTCGTGCCGCGCAGCGCGAGGAAGCAGTCCATCGGCCCGGGCACGGCCCCGCTGTTCTTGATTTCGAAGCGCAGCTTCTCGTTCCAGTCGTCCCGGCTGGTGCAGATCGCGCCGCCGATGAGGTCGGAGTGCCCGCCGATGTACTTCGTGACCGAGTGCAGCACGAGATCGGCTCCGAGGCTGAGGGGCTGTTGCAGATAGGGCGAGGAAAACGTGTTGTCTACCACGACGTCTGCACCGCCGGCCTTCGCAATCTCGACGGTCGCCTCAATGTCTACGATGGAGAGCATCGGGTTCGTCGGCGTCTCGACCCAGACGATCTTGGTGGCCGGCGTCATGGCCTCTTCCACGTTCTTCGGATCACGCATGTCCACGAACGAGAACGTCAGCCCGAAGCGCTCGAAGGTCTTGGTAAAGAGCCGGTAGGTACCGCCATACAGATCGTTCGAGGCCACCACGTGGTCGCCCGGGTTGAGCGTCTTCATGATGGCGTCCGTCGCGGCGACGCCCGAGGCAAAGCTGATGCCGTGCTGCGCCCCTTCGAGACTGGCGAGGTTGCCTTCGAGCGCCGTCCGGGTAGGATTCCCGACGCGTGCATAGTCGTAGCCCTTGTGCACGTCGGGGGCTTGCTGAACGTAGGTCGAAGTAAAGAACACCGGCGTCATGATGGCTCCCGTTGTGGGATCGGGTTCCTGGCCGGCGTGAATGGCACGCGTACCGAAGCGGTGGGGCATTGTTTGATGGTTGGACAGTTGGGTAGGCTTTAGGTCAAGTAAATGTAGGGCGTTGTGCCCGGTATTTGTGCGCGGAATGGACTGAGCGTTTCAAGTCAATCACACTCATCGAAACGCCTCATCACACGCGAAAGCGCCTCGACCTTGGGAGATCGAGGCGCTTTCGGCTATTCGAAGTTGAGCCTTCAGGCGGCACGTTGCGCCGCCCAACAACCCAACCATGAACCAAGGCCTAGTTGCCTTCCGCGCAAGCGTAGGCTTCTTCGGCGAGGTCCATCTGATTGGTCCGGGCGTAGGCTTGGCCGAGGGCCGTGCAGATGTCGGCGGCATCGTCGCCGGCGGCTTCGGCGAGTTCACGAGCCTGGACGAGGAACGGGACGGATTCGGCGAAGAGTTGATCGCGCTCGGCGACTTTCGCTTCGACCATTTGCTCCAATTCCTCGGTGCGTGCGTCCGAGACATCCTCGCCGCGGAGTTCGTCTTCCATCTCGCTGATCTCAGCGTTGACGGCAACGGCCTTGTTCTGGTACGCAGCGCCGAGGTTGAAGACCGCGCTGGTGTAGCCTTCTTCCAATTCGGTGGCACGCGTCAGCTGCTCGATGGCGTCATCGTAGCGCTCGGCTTGCAGGAGCAGGGAGCCGAAGTTGTACCGCATCCGGGCATCGTCCGGGTTGTTGGCAACTTCCGTCTCAGCAAGGGCAATCGCCTCATCGGCCTGGCCGCTGCTAACGTAGGCGTTGAAGAGACGCGCCAGGACATCGGCATTGTCCGGATACATGTCGCGGGCCTTGCTCAGCGTCGCGATGGCGGCATCGGCAGAGACGTAGCTGCGCTGGAGATCAGCCAGGATATTGTAGGTGTCGACGTTGTCGTCGCCCTTCTCAACGGCCATCGTCAGCGGCTCGATCGCGAGGCTGTCCGAGCCCATCGAGATGTAGGCGTAGCCGAGGTTGACGAACGCGCCCGAAGAGTCCGGGGCGATCATCGTCGCATTCTCGAAGTAGTTGGCGGCTTCGTCGTAGTTCTGCGCGCTGTAGGAGGAGGCGCCGCGTTGGTACTCTTCGTACCAGGCCATCCGCAGGCGCTGGTTGATGTCGCTCGACATGGTCTCGTCGCCTTCGCCGGCGTTATCGAGCGCCTTGGTGTAGGACATCTGCATGTTCTCAACGAGGTCGCGGTGCGCAGCCAGGTCTTGCTCTGCCTTGGCCATTTCCTGGTAGACTTGGCCTTGGAGGTAGTAGGCTTCCGCGTTGGTCGCGTCCGTCGTGATGGCCTTGTCGAGGTTTTCGAGGGCGCGGTCGTAGTCCTTGTTGCGAAGGTCGAGTTTAGCACCTTCGACGTTCGGGTCACTCGAGCAGCCGTCGGCACCCATGAGCAGCACGCTCATGACGAGGACGCCCAAGAGAGCGGGAAGTGAACGGAAAGACATTTTGTACATGGGCTTATGGTAAGATGGGAGGCTTGAGGCCAGTGTGGGAGGGTGCCGGCCGCCGGCTATGAGGAACGGAGGCGGGCAGTACGCCGCGCGTCGGTACGGACCAGAAGGGCCTTTAGATCGGAGTGGGCACATCCACCTGGACTCCCGAGCAGCACATTCAGGTGGGTGCTACATCCAGATCTACCAACGGCGAACGTCGGGTGGGATTTCGAAGAATAAAGTAGTGAAAAGTTTCGAGCCGGCACGTTGAGGGCGTGTGGATAATGGGTGGGCCGGTAGGACGGTGGGGTGGTGGGACGGGCTTCTCATTCTGGTGCCGTTGCCCAAATCCTAGCTGGCTGCTCACCCTAGAATGTTTCGCCCACCAATCCACCAGCCCATCTACCCACCCAGCACCTCTCCCCCGAAGTAGGGCTGCAACGGCTCCGGAATCGCCACGCTGCCGTCTTTCTGCTGGTGCGTTTCGAGGAGCGCGGCTACGATCCGGGGAAGTGCGAGGCCGCTGCCGTTGAGCGTGTGAACGAACTCGGGCCGGCCGCCACCGTCGGGACGGAAGCGGATGTCGGCCCGGCGAGCCTGGAAGGCTTCGAAATTGGAAACCGACGACACTTCGAGCCAACGCTCTTGCCCTGGG
>JBCDHV010000155.1:0-8266 GCA_038749615.1 Bacteroidota bacterium | reverse complement strand
CCTGGCACCGGCTTCGGATACGGATGAAACGACGCCAACGTCACCCGAAGCCCCTCCGCCACCAGCGCCGCCATCCACTTCTGGACGTGGTAATTCCCACCATCGGAGAGGATGAGGAGGTTGGGGTTCGCTTGGCTCACGGGGTTCGCTTTGCTCACGTGGATGGGTAGAGACGTGGAAAGGTAGAGATGTGGGTGACAAGATGGGAAGTCTTGCTGGCCGGCGGAGACCAGGCAAAGCGGTTCGAGCGGCCAGCCCCATTCAGCTCGTTCCTCACGTCTCAACCGTCCCCCGTTTCACCTTGTCTACCTGAGCGAAGCGAACCTCGCTACGTATCTACCTATCCACGGATCAACTTATCCACCTGAGCGAAGCGAGAGGTGGGGGACAAGATGGGAAGTCTGGCTAGCCGGCGGAGATCAGGCAGAGCGGTTCGAATAGGCAGGCCCATTCAGCTCGTTCCTCACGTTTCAACCGTTCCCCGTCTCACCTTGTCCACCTGAGCGAAGCGAAATCCGCGAACTCTCCAGGCCGTGACGACGGAAAGGCGACTCAAACAGTCGGCCTCCCCACCCTTCTTGTCTCGTTCCTCCTCCTGCCGCCTTATGCAACTGTCCGTTCTCGGGAGCAGCCTCCTCGGCACCGTAACGGCTACCGGTTTGGCCCATCTGGGCCACGACGTTCTCCTCTATGCTGAATCGACCGTGCGTGCCGCTGCGCTACGCTCGGGAGACGCCGCCGGCTCCGAGCCGGAGCTGGGCCGCGCCTTGGTCAACCTGATCGATGCAGGCCAGATTCGTATCGAAACGGATCTTCCTCGTACAGTTCTTCACTGTTCCCTTATCTTTCTCGCCCCCCCATGCGAGACGGCCGATGACTCGCTCCACCAGCGAGTCGCCCGGGTGCTGGCTTCTGACGGCACGCATCGGACCCTCGTCAACCTGGAAACGGCTCCCATCGGAGCCACGGATGCCCTCGACACAACGCTGCGACATGCCGGTCTGGTGACCGGGTTCGACTACGACCTCGTCGCGCTGCCTCATTTCTTCAGCGAAGGTTCTGCCTTGGCTGGATTCCTGCACCCCGACCGCGTCGTCATCGGCACGGCGAGTGTGCCGGCCGCGCGCCAGATGACCCGCCTCTTCGCGCCCTTGGCTGCGCAGGGATGCCCGTTGGTTGTGATGAGCCCCCGTGCCGCGGAGCTGACCAAGAGCGCCGCGAACGCCTTCCTCGCCATGAAAATCTCCTTCATGAACGAAGTGGCGGCCCTGTGCCAACGGCTCGGTGCCGATGTCGAGGACGTGCGCCTTGGCCTTGGGCCCGACCCGCGCATTGGCCGCTCGTACTTGAGGCCAGGGATTGGATTCGGTGGAGCCGGCTTGGCCCGCGACCTCACGAGCCTGATCGATACGGCGCACGCGCATCACCTGCAGTTCGACGTGCTAGAACCCGTCCTCGAAGTCAACCGGCAGCAGCCGCAGCGCTTCCTCGCGCGCCTCCGCCGGCTCCTCGGCACGTTCGAAGGAAAACACATTGCCGTCTGGGGGCTCGCCTACAAGCCGGACACAGCCGACGTCTGCGACGCGCCGGCGCACGCCGTCGTACGCTGCTTGCTCGCCGAAGGCGCCTCTGTGTCTGCCTACGACCCCGAAGCAACCTCCGCCACCTATGCCATCTTTGGCGAAGACATTGCCTATGCCGAGACCCCGTACCACGCTTTGCGAGACGCCGACGCGTTGATTGTTTGCACCGAATGGCCGCACTTCCGCCGGCTCGATGTTGCCCGCATGCACGCGCTCATGCGCCGGCCCGTCCTCCTCGACGGCCGCAACCTCTACGACCCCCGCCGCATGGCCGACCAGGGCTTCACCTACCTCAGCGTCGGGCGCCCCACGCTGCGGCCGATGGACCGCCTGGTTGCCGGCAAAGGGGTAGCAGGGGTGGCATGAGGTGTGGCAGGTGTTGCAATGTGGCTGTGTTGCAATGTGGCACGGTGGTAGAGCCACACAGCCACATCTGCCACACAGCCACACCTGCCACAGTCACCCTGCCACACAGCCACATTGCCACACAGCCACACTTTCCGCACCCGCCGCCGGCTGTGACGACTCTTAACCGCATGTAGCTTCCAAACATTTCATCGTCCCTCCCTCCTCCTTCATGGATCATGTTGCCCACATTGCCGAGAACACAGTCGGTTCCTCCCCGGCTGGTTCGCGGGGCGGGTTCCTGTATCTCAGGTACCGGTCCCTGAATGCGCTGTCGCTCGCCATTGGCGACACGGTAGCGTTAGCCCTGGCGCTTCTTGCCGCCGGCGCGCTTCGGTTGTGGCTCTTCGGGGAACCCGTCTTCCCAGCGTGGAGCCTACTCGTGCTCCCTGTCTGGTGGGGTGGGGCGTTCCTGATGCAGCTCTTGCCCAGTTGGGGCCTCGGCCCGGTCGAAGAACTACGCCGGATTACGATCCTGCTCTTCATCATCTTCGGCGCGACCACCGTCTTTCTCTTCTTCAGCCAACAAGGCGCGCTCACCAGCCGGCTCACGCTGACCTCGGGCCTCCTCTTCAGCCTCGTCCTCGTGCCGCTGACGCGCATCCGTGTGCGCCGCGTGCTCACGAACATGGGCCGCTGGGGCGTGCCCGTCGCGATCTACGGAGCCGGCAAGACGGGCGTCGAAGTCCTCCGCCTGCTCCAGAACGAGCGCGGCATGGGCTACAACCCGGTCGGGTTCTTCGACGACAACGCCGCCCTCTGGGGCTTGCGCCGCGAAGGCCTCCGCGTCCTCGGCGGGACGGACCTGATCACGCCGGACGCGCCCGTTGCCATTCTCGCGCTGCCCAACGTGAGCCGCACCCGGCTCGTCGAGCTTCTGGAAGGACCGCTCGCGTACTATCGGACGGTCATGCTCATCCCGAACCTCTTCGAGGTGCCGTCGCTCTGGGTCCGCCCGCGCGACATGAGCGGGATGCTGGGCCTCGAAATCGCGTCGAACCTCGTCAGCCCGCTCGCGCGCTTCACGAAGCGGTTCGTCGATCTTCTGCTGATCGTGCTGGCCATGCCCCTCTGGGTGCCTGTGTGTCTGATGCTCGGCTTGGCGATTTGGTTGGAAGACCGCGAATCGCCCTTCTTCCGTCAGCGCCGGATTGGCGTCGATGGTGAGCGCTTCGACACCCTGAAATTTCGTACGATGGTCAAGGACGCCGAGGCCGTGCTCAAACGCCGGCTCGACGAAGATCCTGCGCTTCGCCGCGAGTGGGAGACCACGTTCAAGCTTCGCAAAGACCCCCGGATTACCCGCGCGGGCCGGCTGCTCCGCCGCTTTAGCCTCGACGAACTGCCGCAGCTCATCAACGTGCTGCGCGGCGAGATGAGCCTCGTCGGGCCGCGCCCGCTGCCGGCCTACCATCACGAGGAGCTGACCGACCGCGTCCGCACCCTCCGCGAGCGCATTCGCCCAGGCCTTACGGGGCTCTGGCAGGTCTCTGGCCGCAGCGACTCCGGCAACGAGGGCCTCGAGCGCTGGGACGCCTACTACGTCCGCAACTGGTCCCTCTGGCTAGACATCGTCATCCTCACCCGAACCGTCCGAGCCGTTCTCGGCGGCAAGGGCGCGTACTAGTTACCAGTTGGGTGGATTGCTGGTTGGGCTGTTTGGCTTTGATGACCAACCACATACCACAGCGAGCTTCGCGAGCGAACCACCCAACGACCCAACCACCCACCATGCGTATCTCGATTTTTTACCGCAACGTGTTTGAGCCTGGGGGCGCACCCGTGGGCATTCGGCATCTTGCGAACCGGCTGGCCAAACGGCACGATGTGGCGCTCTGGGGACATGCTACCGACGACGAGTGGCCGTTGCTCGATGGCGTGCAGCAGCGCTCGTATGTGGGGCGCTCGGAGCTGGCGCGCCGGCTGCCGGGATGGATCGCGACAGACGCGCCTGAGATCCTGCTGATCGTTGGGTTCTTTTTGCCGGACAACATTCCCGTCGTGCGCGCCGCTCGCCGCGCTGGCGTATCGACGGTGCTGCATCCGATGGCGCAGGTGTGGGACTCAGCCCTGAAAGGCAAGATTTTTACGCACGGATGCGACGTGCGCGCGCTCGAGAAAAAGCGCATCAACCGCGATGGCCTCGTGGCCCGCGTCTCGAACTGGCTGAACCCGGCAGCAAAACGCGCATTCATGCATTCCGTTGGCCGCGCCATGGGGCTCGGTACGGATGCCGTTGCCGTGTTGTCTGACGACGAACGCACGCAGTTTCAGTCGTATTTCCCACGCCCGGACCGCGACTTCGTGACGATGGAATGGGGCGTCGACGAACTGGAGACGATGCCGGACGACTCCGCGCACTTCTTCCGGGACACGCTCGGCGTTTCGATGGACCGCCCGAACCTCATCGTGTGGAGCCGGCTCGACTGGCACTACAAAGGCCTCGACCGGCTGCTCAACGGCGTCGCTGAAGTGAAGCGCCGGCAGAGCAACGTCCCGTTCCGCCTGTACCTCTGCGGCCCCGATTACCGGGAAGGCTCTGTCCTCGCCCGGCAGTTCATCGCCCAACATGGCTTGCAAGACGACGTGTTCGTCTTCCTACCCGGCGACTACACCCCCGGCAGCAAAACCCCGCTGCGCGACGCCGATGCCAGCGTGTTGCTCTCGCGCTGGGACGGATCCCCGCGGGCCTTGCGGGAATCGCTGCTGTTCGGGACGCCTGTGCTGGTGAGCCCCGAGACCAACTTCGCCGGCATCGTAGAGCGCTACGGCTGCGGTGACAGCGTCCGCGACGCCGACGATGCCTCGGCCGTGGCCGACATGCTGCTGCGCACCACGGACGCGGCCCAGCTTCAGCGCTGGACGGCCGCCACGCAGACCGCCTCGGACGACTCCCACTGGGACACCATCGCCGGCCGGCTCGCGCAAGACTTTCACCACATCGCCGAGCGGCCCGTGGCCCGGACGGTGGCCGAACGCGTCGGGCGTGCCCTGGCCTCGTTTGCGCCAGCCGGCGTGCGCGCCTAAGACCTGATTTATCCAACCCACCCAATCGAACACCACCATGAACGTTGCCATACTCGCTGGGGGCCGAGGCTCTCGGTTGTCCGAAGAAACGCACATCAAGCCGAAGCCGATGGTCGAGATCGGTGGCCGGCCGATCCTGTGGCACATCATGCGTCACTACGCGCACTTTGGGTTCGACGACTTCTTCGTCGCGCTCGGCTACAAGGGCGAGGTGATCAAGAAGTACATGGTGGACTACTCCGCGCTCAACAGCAACCTCTCGGTCAACTTGCGCAGCGGCAACGTCGAGCGCCACGGGGATCAGGAGCAGCACGACTGGAACGTCAACCTGATCGACACCGGCATCCCGACGATGACCGGCGGCCGGATCAAGCGTCTTCAGCCGTACCTCGGCGGCGACACGTTCATGCTCACCTGGGGCGACGGCGTCTCCGATGTCGATCTGCACGATCTGCTCGCGTTTCACCGCAGCCACGGCAAGCTCGCCACGATGACGATCGTCCGCCCGCCGGCCCGCTACGGCCACATCGAACTCGACGGCGCCCGCATCGAGCGCTTCACCGAGAAGCCGCAGACGGCCGAAGGCTGGATCAACGGTGCGTTCTTCGTGCTAGAGCCCCAGATCTTCGACTACATCGAGGGCGATCACACGATGTGGGAGCGCGAACCGCTCGAAGCCCTCGCCTCCGAAGGCCAACTCATGGCCTACCGCCACGCCGGCTTCTGGCAATGCATGGACACCCTCCGTGAGAAACACCTGCTCGAACAGATGTGGCAAACCGGAAACCCGCCCTGGAAAATCTGGGGAAACGCCGACGCCCGCCTGAGCTGTGACGGCCGGTCGGGCGCCGTACCGATGTTTGGTTGATGGTTGGGCGGTTTGGCAGGTCTTTCTCCTAACCGCTCGACAACCTCTACCCACTTTTCCACCCACCCACCTACCCACCCATGCACGTTCTCCTCACTGGCCATCGGGGCTACATCGGAACCGTACTGACGCCTCTGTTGCTCGACGCTGGCCACTCGGTGGTAGGGCTGGATTCGGATTTGTACCGGAGCGCCACCTTCGGCGAAGAGCCGGCGGTGATCCCGACGATCGAAAAAGACGTGCGCGACGTGACGGCACGCGATGTCGAGGGCTTCGACGCCGTGTTGCACCTTGCCGGCCTCTCGAACGACCCGCTCGGCTACCTCAACCCGGGCCTCACGCACGACATCAACACCGCGGCCACCATCAAGCTCGCGAAGCTGGCCAAACAGGCCGGCGTGGGCCGCTTCGTCTTCTCGTCGTCGTGCAGCACGTACGGTGCAGCCGGCGAGGACTACATCGACGAAGCGGCTGCGTTCAACCCCGTCACGCCCTACGGCGAGTCGAAGTGCGACTCGGAAGCCGGCCTCATGCCGCTCGCCGGCGATGGATTCACGCCGGTGTTTTTGCGCAACGCGACGGCCTTCGGGTACTCGCCCCGCATCCGGTTCGATCTCGTGCTGAACAACCTCGTGGCCTGGGCCGTGACGACGGGCCGCGTGCGGCTCAAGAGCGACGGTTCGCCCTGGCGGCCGATCGTCCACGTCGAAGACATCGCGAGTGCCTTCGTGGCTGTCATGGAAGCGCCGGCCGAGGTGGTGTTCAACAAGGCCTACAACGTGGGCATGACGAGCGAAAACTACCGCGTCCGTGAGATCGCTCAGATCGTTGCGGATGTGGTGCCTGGCTGCGAACTCGAAATCGCCGACGGCGCTGGCCCGGACGTACGCACCTACCGCGTCAACTGCGACCTCATCCAGCAGGAAGTCCCGACCTACACGCCGCGCTGGACGGCCCGCATGGGCGCCGAGCAACTGTACGACGCCTACACGCGCATCGGCCTGACCTTGGACGAATTCGAAGGGGCGCGCTACCGCCGCATCACACACATCGAGACGCTGATGGCCGCCGGCAAGCTCGGCACCGATCTCCGGTGGATGGCCGCTACGGCTTCCGGTGACGGATCCTTGGTTCAACACGAGCAGGTCTAGCGCATCCGGCCTTTGATTTTTTACCCCTGAACTCTTGAGCAACCTGATGTTTGCCGAAACCTTGCCGGCTACGATCCCGGCTCCGCACACCGTCGAGACCACGTGCCGCAGTTGTGGCTCCGAACACGTGCGCGCCTGCCTGGACCTCGGCGAAACGCCGCTGGCCGACCGCCTCCTGCGCCTCGACCAGATCGAGCAGCCGGAATACGTGGTGCCGCTCACGTTGGCGTTTTGCGAGAGCTGCGGCCTCGTCCAGATTCAGGAGACCGTAGATCCCGAAGTGCTCTTCTTCGAGGAGTACCCGTACTACTCGTCGGTTTCGCCGCGGCTGATGGCGCATTTCAAGGCCAGCGCGGACGCGATCATCGAAGAGCGCGGCATCGGAGCCGGCAGCTTCGTCGTGGAAGCGGCGAGCAACGATGGGTATCTGCTCCAGCACTTCCAGGCTGTCGGCGCGAAAGTGCTCGGCATCGACCCGGCGCTCGGGCCGGCTACGAAGGCGCAGGAGAAGGGAATTCCGACGCTCTGTACGTTTTTCAACGAGGCGTTTGGGCAGTGGCTCGCCGGCAACAGTTCGCGGGCTGATGTCTTCCTGGCGAACAACGTCCTGGCGCACGTGCCGGATTTGAACGGTTTCGTCGCCGGCATCCGCTACACGCTCAAGGACGACGGCGTGGCGGTTATCGAAGCCCCATACGTCGTGGACCTCGTCGATCACGGCGAGTTCGATACGATTTATCACCAGCACCTCTGCTATTTCTCGGTCACTGCACTCGACCGGCTGTTCCGCCGGCATGATCTGTACCTAAACCGCGTCGTCCGCACGAGCATTCACGGGGGCTCGCTCCGGTTGTTCGTGTCGCCGACGGAGAACGTCGAGCGCAGCGTCACCAAGCTCCTCGACCAGGAGACGGCGCGCGGCGTGGACACGTACGGCTTCTACGCCGGCTTCGGCGAGCGCGTGGAGCAGATGCGCGACCAGCTCCGCGGCGTGCTCACGGGCCTCAAGCGCCAGGGCAAACGAATTGCCGGCTACGGAGCCGCTGCGAAGGCCGCCACCATGATGGCCTACTGCGGCCTCGACCGGGAACTGCTCGACTACATCGTCGACCTCAACCCGTACAAGCACGGCCGCTTCATGTGCGGCAACCACCTCCCGATCTACCCCCCGCAACACCTCCTCGCCGACCAGCCGGATTATGTGCTGATCCTCGCCTGGAATTTCGCCGAGG
>JBCDHV010000154.1:0-8339 GCA_038749615.1 Bacteroidota bacterium | reverse complement strand
GACACGATCAACCTATCCGCCGGCGCGATCTATGCAGCCGAGGGCCTGACGACCTATAGCGATGTCAGTGGCGCGTTTATCATCACGCTCCCCGGTGGTGGCGTCCAGCTGCCAGCTGGCACGTACTGGCTCATCATCCGGCCCACGATGGCGTTCAATGGTGCGAATCAATGGTTTTGGTTCAACTCGGCCGTGAGTGCGTCCGGCAAGGCACACTCGCCCGTCGGAGCGGCATGGTTTCAGAACCAGGACTTGATCGGAACGGATTGCGTCAATGTTTGGGGCCGGCGGGTGTCGACGTGCGGTATTGTTGGCACGGGAGGAGACACCAGCCAAGCCTTTGCTCTCAATGGCACCTCCACCTCGCTTCCTGTCGAACTCACCTCGTTCGAGGCGTTCACCGAAGCAGGCACCGTGCGCCTGAACTGGACGACGGCTTCTGAAACCGATAACGCCGGCTTCGAGGTGCACTCCAAGCCGGCCGGTCTGGATCAACCGTTCACCGTCCACGCCTTCGTCTCAGGAGCCGGCACGACGCTCGAAGCACAGACTTACACGCACGAGCTGACGAACCTGGCACCCGGCCGGCACCTCGTCCGGCTCAAGCAGATCGACTTCGACGGGCAGTTCGAATTCAGCCCAACCGTCGAGGTCACCGTCGATCTTCCTGACGCGTACGTGCTGACCGGCGCGTACCCGAATCCGTTCAACCCGTCGACGCAATTTCTCTTGACCGTCGCCGAGGACCAAGACCTCGACATCGGACTCTTCGATTTGAACGGCCGGCGCGTCGCCGAGGTCTACCAGGGCCGTATCGAGGCGAACACCCAACGGGCCTTCCGCATCGAAGCCGGCGAGCTCCCGAGCGGCGTGTACCTCTACCGAATCACAGGCCTGAACTTCACCGCCAGCGAAACGATTTCGCTCGTGCGGTAACCCGCCACCCGGCCCACCACCAAACCAACTCATGACCGAGCGCCATCTTTCCGTCCAGCGGACGGCGCGGGTGTACACGCTCGGCGAGGACGTGCCGGCGGGCGATGTGCAGGAGGTATGGATCGTGTGCCACGGCTACGGCCAGGCAGCGCGGTTTTTTCTCCGGCATTTTCGAGAGCTCGTGGACGGCCGGCGGCGCATCGTGGCACCCGAAGCGCTGTCGCGCTTCTACCTGAGCCATGAGACGGGGCGGGTCGGCGCGACGTGGATGACGAAGGAAGACCGCACCCACGAGATCGACGACTATGTGGGTTACCTCGATGCCATCGCCGGCCTTGCGCTCGGCGATCTGGATCGATCAGCCGTTCGCCTCGGCGTGTTGGGCTTCTCGCAGGGCACTACGACGGTCTGCCGCTGGCTCGAACGTGGCCAGACCCGCGCCGACCGGCTGATCCTATGGGCCGGCAGCCTCCCGCACGACTACGACTGGGACGCTCGCGCCGACGTGCTGCGGCAGACGGGAATCACGTTCGTCGTTGGCCGGGACGATGAATACATCTCCGAGGAACACATCGCGTCCGTTCAGTCCCTCCTAGCCTCGCATGACGTGCCGCACGATGTGGTGTATTTCGATGGGGGACATCGGTTGAACGCGGAGGTCTTGCGGCGTGTGATGGGCTGAGGCGTCAGGGAGATGGGTAGTGTGTCTGGAGCTGGCAGATGTCCGGGGCGAGACGTTGCATGCAACGTCTGTACGGGTCGAGGCTTTGCTGAGAGGAATTGGACTAGGCCAAGAAGCAAAATTTATCTGTAACGTCTGTGCGAGTCGGGGCTTTGCCCGGCGTGGAGGGGGAGTTCGAGCTGCTTTCAAGGCTGCTAGGCAAATCCGAGGGGGGCAGCGAAACTCGTCCGGCCGGCGTCGTACATTCCGCATATGAGCAACCCGTTTTTTCTCCATTGCCGTGATGCCGTGCTCGACTGCCGGCCTGGGGCGGCCCCGCATGTCATGGGCATTCTCAACGTCACGCCGGATTCGTTTTCGGATGGCGGGCAATACACGGATGTTGACGCTGCGCTTCGGCGGGCCGAGGTCATGCTTGGCGAAGGCGCACGCATCATCGACATCGGTGGAGAGTCGACGCGGCCCAAAGGCTCTGTGTACGGCGAAGGCGCTACGGCCCTGCCGGCCGACGAAGAGAAGCGGCGGGTCGTCCCCGTCATCAAGGCCGTGACCGCTCGTTTTCCCGAGGCCATCGTCTCGATCGACACGTACAAGGGCGAGGTCGCCAAAGCGGCCGTCGAAGCCGGCGCGGCGATCATCAACGATGTGACCGGGCTGCGCTACGACGCTGAGGCCCCCGTGCCTACGGGCCAAGTGGCCGCTGAAGCCGGCGTGCCCATCGTGGTGATGCACTCCCTCGGCCGGCCTGGCGAGATGCCGCACGAGCGTTCCTACGGTGACGTCGTGGCCGATGTCCAGGCTTCCCTAGCCAAATCGGTGCAGCGTGCCGAAGGCGCAGGCATCAAAGACATCGTCGTCGACCCTGGGTTTGGATTCGGGAAATCGGCCGAGGAGAATCTGAGACTCTTGGCCGGCATTCCGGTCTTGCTTGAATTGGGCCGGCCCGTACTGGTCGGGATCTCCCGAAAGAGCACGATTGGCGCAGTGCTCGGCACGCCGGGCCAGCCGGCACCCGTCCTGGAGCGCCTGCACGGGAGCCTTGGTGCAACGGCCGTGGCCGTGATGGCCGGCGCGAGCATCGTTCGGACACACGACGTACGCGCAACGGCCGACTTCCTCCGCGTGCTGCACGCAACCCGCCGGCTCAGCCCGGCGCACACCGAGGAGCCGGCATGAGTGCTCCGCTGGGGTTGAACCTGTTCTTTATCTCGATCCGGCTCGTGGACCTGCTGGAGATCGGGATTTTGGCCTTTGTGCTCTACAGCCTCTACCGGCTGATGCGCGGCACGATTGCGATGCAGATTCTGGTTGGTCTGCTTGGCCTGCTTGCGCTGGAGAGCATCGTGAGCGGATTGAACATGCGCGTGCTGCGCTCGCTCTTCAGCACCGTGAGCGAGGTGTTCGTCATCGCGATCATCATCCTGTTCCAGCCTGAAATCCGGCGTGTGTTGCTGGTCATCGCCCAGAACCCGCTAGTCCGGCGGTTCGTGGGAGGGTCGACGTCACCGTACGAAGCATTGATCGACGCGTTGGTGCCGGCGGTGATGGAAATGTCGGCTGCGAAAACCGGGGCGCTGATCGTGATCGCGCGGAATGCCGGTTTGCGAACGTACGTCGAGACCGGCACGCCCCTGCAGGCGACGGTGACTCACGATCTTCTCGTGCAGATTTTCCACCCCAAGACGCCGTTGCACGATGGCGCGGTCATCATCGAAGACGGCCAGATCGCGGCAGCTCGGTGCATCTTGCCCGTGTCGCAATCCCGCCGGCTCGACGGGCAGTTCGGCCTTCGCCACCGCGCGGCGCTCGGTATGAGCGAGGAAACCGATGCGGTCATCGTCGTCGTCTCCGAAGAGCGCGGCTCCATCGCCTTCGTCGAGAACGGCCAACTGACTCCGAACGTCGACGAAGAAACGCTGCGCAAACGGCTCCTCACGGCCCTCACCGAGCCGGCCACCCGTACGGAGCAACTCGCCGCGCTAGCGGATGCGTAATGATTCGGGAGCGTGGAGGTCAGGACGTACGTGGCGGCTTCAGAATTATGATTTATGAAGGGCTGTCTGGTCCGTTTGCTCCGTCCCGAGAAGTGGATTCGCTAGAGACCATGCTGCACGAACCGAACGGGCTAGACCTTACCGTTTCTCATAATTCATAATTCCCAAATCATAATTCCACTTCCATGTCAGATAGGTCTTCTCAGCCGGCAGGGCGCGTCCGTGGGGATGCGCCGTACGCGCTTCGCCGTGGGCGGTTGGTGAATGTGTTGCGGAACAAGGGCATCGAAGATGCACGCGTGCTGGATGCGATTGGGCGGGTGCGCCGGCACGAGTTTACGGAGGACGGCTTCGTGTTCCGGGCGTACTTCGACGAGGCGCTGCCCATCGGCAAGAATCAGACGATTTCGCAGCCATTCACGGTGGCCCGGCAGACGGAATTATTGCAAGCCGAGGCTGGGGCGAAGGTGCTAGAGATCGGGACGGGCAGCGGCTATCAGGCGGCTGTGCTGTGCGAGTTGGGCGTCCGGCTCTTCTCCGTAGAGTTGCACGCCTCGTTGCTGGAGCGCGCCAAGGGCGTCCTACACCGCCTCGGCTACCGGCTGCGTACCAAGGCCGGCAACGGCTACGAGGGCTGGCCGGCGTTTGCGCCCTACGATGCAATCGTCGTCACGGCCGGCGCACGCAGCGTCCCCCAACCCCTGCTGGACCAACTCGCCATCGGAGGCCGGCTCGTGATCCCAGTCGGCGGGCCCGACCGCCAGGAAATGCTCCGGATCACACGGCGCAGTGAGCAGCAATTCGACCGAGAATCCTTCGGCATCTTCAGCTTTGTCCCTTTTGTTGGTTCATAGCTGAGCCGGACGCTCGCGAGGGGTTCGCTTCGCTCAGGTGGAGGCGTGGTCAAGAGGAAGAGTGGATGGGTGAGGCGGCTCGCTTCGCTCGGCAGGAGGACAGACCTGCTTTCCCAACTCACTATCCAACCGCCCAACCGACCAACCACCCAACAGCCCAACCGACTGCCATTCTTGTCGGAGCCTTGTTTTTGGGATGCCTACCTTTAGGCAATCCTGCATTCGTTTCGAACCCCACCTGCCATGTCGAACCGTCCTATCCTTCACGAGCGTGTCTATCTGGCGCTCGGTGTGCTGCTCGGAGCGCTGGGCGTGTACGCGATCGTCAACCAGTTCGAATTACGCGATGGACTGACGCCGATTTTCGCTGGCCTCATCCTCGTCAGCATGGCGCTCGGGACGCGTGCGCGCCGGCAATCCGGTAACGAGAATCTGACCGTGTTCGACTGGATCGCTATCATCGTAGCTGTTTTGGGTACCGGGCTGATGATCTCGACGTGGCTCGAGTGGATTTAGGTGGTTTTTGGTTGGGCGGTTGTCGGTTAAGTGAGATTCTTGGGCCGAACGAAGCCATTTCCAGCAATCTGAATTGATCATATGACACAGGCCGAGACGGCAACGCGGTACAAGGGCATTTTTGGGGCGATCCGCCGGCTCAAGGATTGGGTGGAAGGGCTAGCAGAGAAGCGGTATGCCTTGACGGCCTTGGCTATTCTGGCCATATCCGAGTCAATCTTCTTCCCGATTCCCGTCGACGTGCTCCTGATCGCGCTCTGCGTGGGGCTGCCGAAGAAATCGTTCAAGTACGCTACGCTGTGCACGCTGTGGTCCGTGGTCGGTGGCGTGCTCGGCTACCTGGTCGGCTACTACCTGTGGTATGACACGGGGCCCGACGGTGTGCAAACGTTCAGCGGCGTCGCCAACTTCTTCTTCAGTACTATTCCTAGCTTCAGCGTGGAGACGTTCGAGAGCGTTCGTGAAGCCTACGAAGCATACGAAGTCGGGCTGATCCTGGCCGCCGGCTTCACACCACTGCCGTACAAAATCATCACGATCACGGCCGGCGTCTTCTCGCTCAACCTCCCCGTGTTCATTCTCGCCTCCGTCGCCGGCCGGGGCGCGCGCTTCTTCCTAGTGGCCGCGCTGTTCCACTTCTTTGGCCGCCCCATCAAGAAGTTCATCGACGAAAAGCTCGAGATTCTCTCGGTCCTCTTCGTCGTTCTTCTAATTGCCGGCTTCGTAGCGTTGAAGTACGTCTTTTAGGCGGTTGTCGGTTTTTGGTTGGGCAGTTGGGCGGGATTCCGTTTCCACGTCTCCCTCCTTTTCCAGCCCAACCATCCAACAGCCCAACCGATAGCCAACCCTGATGGTCACCCTCTACATTGCGCAGAGTCTCGATGGGTACATCGCCGATGTGGATGGGGGGATCGGATGGCTGGACACGGTGGCGGCAGAGGGAGAGGATTATGGCTATGAAGCGTTCATGGCCGGCGTCGATGCGCTGGTGATGGGGCGGGCGACGTACGACCAGGTGCGCGGCTTTGGCGCGTGGCCGTACGGCGAGCGCTCCACGGCCGTACTCACGTCCCGACCTCCGGACGATGATCCTCCTGCCGGCGTCACGTTCATGTCTGGAGCGCCGGATTCCGTCTTGCAGGCGTTTCCCAAGAATGCTCACGTATGGCTCGTGGGTGGTGCCGGCGTGATCGACGCGTTTCAGCGCGCCGATGCCATCGACCGCTACGTAATTTCCGTCGTCCCCACCCTACTCGGCGATGGGATTCCAATGTTCAGGGCCGGCCGGCAAGAACGTGCTCTGCGCTTGACTGGAAGTAAATCCTTCCCCTCCGGCCTCGCTCAACTCACCTACGAGCGCCCCAGGCCGGCCTGAATCCGCCCAACCATCCAACCAAAGACCGCTTACAGCACTGCTGTAAGCGCCCGGTTGAGCTGCCGCATGTCCTGGACCGTGCCCATCGAGATGCGGCCCCACGGCTGATCCGGATCGGCCGGCCAACCGATGCGGATGCCCTGTTCGCGCAGTGCGTTGTAGAGCGGGCGCATGGGGCGTTCGAAGTTGGCCCAGACGAAGTTGGTATGGGAATCGGCGTGCCAGATGCCTAGGGCCTGGAGATGATCAGTGAGGACGGCGCGGGCCTCGGCATTGCGTTGCACACTTGCCTCGGCGAAGGCGTGATCGTCCATCGAAGCGATGGCGGCGGCAAGCCCCACGTTGTTGACAGGGCCGGCACTGAAGGCGCGCATTTGCTGGACGAGCGCCGGCGGGGCTAGCGCGTAGCCGATCCGTAAACCGGCCAAGCCGTAAATCTTCGAGAACGTGCGTGAGACGATCACATTCGCTCCCTCTCGCACGAGGCTGACCATCGACTCATACCCTGGGTCAGTGACCAGCTCGTGGTAAGCTTCGTCGACGAACACGGTCGTGCGTTCGGCTAACGCCTCGCAGAACGGACGAAGTGAGGACGCCGGCAGCAGCGTGCCGGTCGGGTTGTTGGGATTGCAGAGGTAGACCGCCCGCGTCCGTGGCGAGACGGCCGCCATCATGGCGTCCAGATCGACGCCCTGCTTATCTGTGACGGGCACTTTGACCAGTGTGGCACCGGCCGACTCCGCTCGCAGTTCGAAGATCGGAAACGTGGGGTCTGGAACGATGATCTCGCCCTGATCGATGCCCAGTGCCGTGCCGGCCATGTTCAACACCTCGAACGAGCCCTGCGCAATCATGACGTGGTCAGGCGAGAGGCCTTCCCGCTCGGCGATCAACTTGGCCAGCGGCTGCGCGTTCGGATACCGGTTACCGCCCCGGAGCGCAGTCTGCATGGCTTCGAGCGCCTTGGGTGAGGGCCCGTGCGGATTTTCGTTCGACGATAGCCGGATGACATCCGGGTCTGCAAAACGAGGTCGGGAATGAGCAAGCGTAGGAGCAGCGGCCAAGCCAAAGGCGGCAAGCGTACTCTGGCGAAGCCAGTGACGGCGGTCCATGGGGAGGAAGGGTTGAGGCGAGAGGGGACCTCAGTATAACGCTCCCAACCGATTACCACCCGGCAGCGTCCCGCAGGACAGGCTCGACTGCATCAGCAATTTTGCGATGGCCGGCCACGTTGGGGTGCCAATCCGAGCCGTAATCGCCCGGTTTGTCGAGTGCACCCATCTCGAACGGCGCGATGTGAACCCACGCGCCGTCTGCGTTCAGACGCTCAGCAATGCGCGTAACGTGCCGGTGATGCGGATCCACGAGGCGCGGCACCGTGACGTAGACGATAGGGGTATCGGGATATTCACCTCTCAGTCTCGTTAGGAAGCGCGTCAAGGCCCGGCGAAACGCGAAGCCCCAGGGCGCTGGCCGCGTCGAAAAGTCGTTCCGGCCGAGGCGGATCACAAGGGCGTCCGGCTGCCACGAGGCCGGTGCCCAGACAGACGACGCATCAGCTTTGATGCCGCGCGGCGCATACACGGGAAAGGGATCCGGCGAGCGCCGGCCGGGTGCCCCGTAATTCCGCACGAGCCCAATGCCCGAGATCGCCACCATGTGATACGCTGCACCCAGCCGGCGCGCCAGCACGGGCCCGAAGGCGTGGTAGGCGTTCGAGTTCTGCGCCGAGAACGGCTCTTCCGGGCCGGCCGCCTCGTTGCCGTAGCCGGCAATGACGGAATCGCCCAGGAAGAGCAGGCGGCGCTCCGGAGCGGGTGCCGGCAGCTCGATGGTCTGCCGGGGCTCCAGTAGCAGCCCTTCGAACGTCGCCACGCCGAAGCTGGCCTCGCTGCGTTTGTGCAACGCGAAGGTGTGTGATCCGGGTGATAGCCCCTCGGCCACCGGATAGAGCGTTTGCCCCGGCGTGCCGGTGAGCGTGG
>JBCDHV010000153.1:0-8369 GCA_038749615.1 Bacteroidota bacterium | reverse complement strand
GATGATGTCGGAACTGCTCGACAGCGCGGTCTTCCCAGGATCGCAAGGCGGCCCGTTGATGCACATCGTGGCGGCCAAGGCCGTTGCGTTCGGCGAGGCGCTGCAGCCGGGCTTCAAAGATTACGCGCTGCAGGTCATCCGCAACGCCAAGGCCATGGCCAACGCGTTCATCGATCTGGGCTACGATCTGGTCTCTGGCGGCACAGACAACCACCTGATGCTCATCGACCTGCGCAACAAGGGCGTCACTGGCAAGAAGGCCGAACACGCGCTCGGCGAGGCCGGCATCACGGTCAACAAGAACATGGTGCCGTTCGACACGCGCAGCCCGTTCGTGACCAGCGGCATTCGGGTCGGGACGCCGGCCATGACCACACGTGGATTCGACGAGGATGCCTTCCGCGCCGTCGCATCGCTGATCGACCGCGTCATCCAGCGCCCAGACGATGCAGACGCCCTCGCTGCCGTCCGTGCCGATGTTCTCGATCTCTGCCGCCAGTTTCCCCTGTACACCGTACCCGCAACGATTTGACTGTGGTTGGACGGGTGGGCAGGACGCCCGCCCCATGCGTGAGCATAGGGCTTGCTTTGGTTGGGCAGGGTGGCCCGCCCAACAGCCCAACCAATCCCTACTCAACTCCGCAGCATGCGGAACGTACTTCCACCCCTACGGTTCGAAATCCACCACGTCCCTAGAATCCTGCCTTCCAAGATGGCCGCTTCGTCCAGCACTGCCGCCTCGCCCGACCTCAGTCGGCTCGGTCAGCGTCTTTACCACAAGGCGTTGGTCCGCTACCAGAATGAGCCGATCGTCGACCCTCGGGGCAACCCGATTGGGTGGTTGCTCGATACGCGCTCGGCGATGTTGGAATCGGATATTTTCCAGGATGTAGGCCAAGTGCTCGCCGGTAAACTCCGCGAGCGGGGCGTTCACCAGATCGCCGGTTACGGATACGGCGCGTTTCCCATGGTGTGTTCGGTCCTGTCCGGCAACGAAAGCGACGGGTTTCGAGGCGGTTTCGTCCGCGAAGAGCGCAAGCCGCATGGCCGCCGCCGGCTCGTCGAGGGCCCACTCGAGCGCATGCAGCCCGTCGTGCTGCTCGACGATATCCTGAACAGCGGCCGCAGCGCCGTCAAGGCCCTCTCGCTGCTTCGCGGCGACGGCTACCGCGTCGTCGGTCTGTTCACGCTCTTCAACTTCACCTGGGGCGGTGGCCGCGCCCGGATGGAGCAGGAAGGCCTCTGGGTCGATTCCCTGCTCGACCTCAACCTCCGCGAACAAGCCCAATCCGGCGACCGCGCCCGCTCGAAGGCTGAATAGCTTTCCGTTGGGCAGTTGGGTGGGACGCTCGTCTCCGAGGCTCGCTGTGCTCAGCTCCGGCTGGATGTGAACGTTTGGGTAGATTGCAACGCAACTCGGTTGGCTAGCGTTTACCCCGCTTAACCGCCCAACCAATCCCTGCCAACCACCATGCCCCTCTCCTTCAAGTTGCGGAAGAAGCCGGCGGTGTCTGGTGTCTCGGGCGACGGAGCGCAGGGCGCGGAGCCGATGCTGGAGATGTCGTTCCTCGATCACTTGGAGGAACTGCGCTGGCGCATCATCAAGGGGCTGGTCGGTGTGCTCGTGGGGGCCGTTGTCTGCATGTTTTTCTGGGAGTGGGTCATCGACGTGCTCCTGCTCGGCCCGACGCGCGCTGACTTCTTCATGTACGAGGTGCTCCGGCTGAACTTGGAGGAGTTCATCATTCAGAACCGGACGGTACCGGGGCAATTCTTCGTCATGATCGGCACCGTAGGTGTGGTGGGCGTGATCATCGGCGCGCCGGTATTGATTTACCAGCTCTGGGCGTTCATCGAGCCCGGCCTGTACCCGCACGAGAAGTCGAAAATGCGCTTCACGGCCGTGTGGGCCTCATTCTTCTTCGCCCTGGGCGTCTCGTTCGGCTACCTGATTCTGACGCCCGTCGCCCTGAGCTTTTTCGCCGGCTTGTCGCTCTCCTCGCAGATCATCAACGAGTTCGATGTCACCAACTACTTCAGCATGGTGACGATGTGGGCGCTCGGAGCCGGCCTGCTCTTCGAATTGCCCGTGGTGGTGTATCTGCTCTCGAAAATCGGTTTGCTGAACCCGGCCATCCTCCGGAAATCGCGCCGTTTTGCACTCATCATCATCCTGGTGATCGCCGCCTTCCTGACGCCACCCGATCCGATGTCTCAGATCATCATGGCCATTCCACTCCTGCTGCTCTATCAGGGCTCGATCTGGATCTCCGGTGTTGCGGTGCGCCGGCGGGCAAAAGAGATGAAGGAAGCGCTCGGCGAGTAAACGATGGGTGAACGCACGGCGAGCGCTTGACGGAGTGGCCCCAACCTAGACCCGTCATGGCCAAACGCATCGGTGCGCTCATCATTCACGGTATCGGCTCGCAGGAGCGCGGATATTCCGGCGGTTTCCAACTCAAAGTGCGCGACCGGCTCGGAGCGCAGGCGGCCGAGGTCGTGCTGCAGGAGACGTACTGGGCAGATGTCTTGGAGGCTCAGGAAAAGGAGCTGTGGGACTGCATGCGCACGTCGAAACAGGTCGACGGCCGGCCGCTACCGCTTGATTGGACGCGGCTGCGCGAGTTCGTGCTGCACAACCTCGGCGATGCGGCGGCCTACCAACGCGGCGGCCCAGACGATCACGCTGATGCTGACTCGGAGTTGACCACGCCGTACGTGCGGATTCATGAGCGGATCAGCACGTCGCTGCGGTCGCTGAAGGCGCAGTTGGAGGACCGTGACGCCCCGATTGTCGTGTTCGCCTCGTCTCTCGGCGCGCACATCGCCTCGAACTACATCTGGGACCGGCAGGCCTGGGCCCGGCGAAGCCCAAACACGCCCGACCCGATGGAGCCCTTGGAATCGCTCATCGGGCTCGTGACGATGGGATGCCAGATTCCGTTGTTCAGTCTGGCCTGGCCCATCGCCAAGCCCGTGCTCGTTCCCGGGGCCGGCATCACACGCCCCGAACTCATCGCCGAGGCCCGCTGGCTCAACTTCTACGACCGGGACGATCTCCTCGGCTGGCCCGTGCGCCCGGTCTACGAGAAGAACCTGAACCGCCTCAACAATGCCCAACGGGCCACCGTCGGCCGCATCGAGGAGCGCGAAGTGAACGTCGGCTCCCCACTCACATCGTGGACGCCCTTCTCCCACACCGCCTACGACGAGGACGGCGATGTCCTAAAGCCGGCCGTCGACTTCTTGAAGCGCGTGCTGGCGGCGTTCTAAATCCCCGATTTAACAAATCGGGGATTTACTTGGCGATTTCGGCCAGGAAGCGTTCGCCGTAGTCGGATAATTTCTTTTCGCCGACGCCGTGGACGCGCAGGAATTGCTCCGGAGTAGCCGGCTTGACGCGGGCCATGTCGCGGAGGCTGGCGTCGTTGAAGACGACGTACGGGGGCACACCGCGCTCGACGGCCACACTGCGCCGGAGCGCACGGAGCCGGTCGAATAGGGAGCGGTCGACGCCGTCCCAGCTCTCGGCTTCTTGGCGGGTGGTGCGGACGGCTTTCTGCCGCTTCGCCTTCGTGGGGGCCAGCAACACGGGCTTCTCGCCGCGTAGGACCGGGAGCGAATCTTCGGTAAGCTGGAGCGTCGGGTACTGATCGCCGGTGCGGGCCAGCAGGTCTTGCTCGATCAACTGGAAGACGATGTGCGTGAGTGCCTTCTTGGGCGTATCACTCATCAGGCCGTACGTGCTCAGCCGGTCGTGCCCGAGCGAGCGGATGCGGTCGGTCTCTGCACCGCGGAGCACATCGACGACGTGACCCATGCCGAAGCGCTGCCCGACGCGGGCGACGCAGGAAAGCACCATCTGCGCCGGCACGGTGCCGTCTTCGAGGCCCTCAGACTCGCCGAGGCAGACGTCGCACGCGCCGCAATTGGCCTTGGGATACGGCTGCTGAAAATACTCGGAGAGCACCCGGTGCCGGCACCTGCCCGGCGCGCAGAAGCGCCGCATGTGATCCAGCAGCGTCTGAGCGGCCTTCCGCCACTCGGGTGACTCGACGGATTTGTCGAGCAGTCCCTGCCACCGGAGCGAATCGGCCGGCGAGTGGAAAAGCACGCATTCCGCTTCGAGGCCATCGCGCCCTGCACGCCCGGTCTCCTGCTGGTAATGCTCGATCGACTGCGGCATGCCGGCATGGATGACCGCCCGCACGTCGCTCCGGTCGATGCCCATCCCGAAGGCGACCGTCGCGACGATCACGTTCGTTTCCTCGCGGGTGAATGCGTCCTGCCGCCGCCGGCGCTCGCCAGCACTCAAGCCGGCGTGGTATGCTAGCGCCTCGATACCCCGGGCCGAGAGATGCTCGGCGAGCTTCTCGGTCTCGTTGCGCGTGATGCAGTAGACGATCACCGCCTCGCCCTCATGCCGGCGCACGACGCGCTCGACCTGCGACTTCAACGTCTGGCGCGGCACGATCCGGTAGACGAGATTCGGCCGGTCGAAGCGCCCGACGAGCACGGTCGGGTCCTCGAGCCCGAGCTGCCGGGCAATGTCCACACGCACACGCTCGGTAGCCGTGGCCGTGAACGCATGGATGCTCGATTGCGGAAAGTGCCGCTTGAGTTCGGCGAGTTGCCGGTAGTGTGGCCGGAAATCGTGCCCCCAATGACTGACACAGTGCGCCTCATCGACGACGAACGTCGAAATCTGCTGGCGTTCGACTTGCCCGAAGAACCACGGCGTTAATACCCGTTCGGGCGCGAGAAAAAGCAGCCGGCACTGCCCCGATTGCAGAAAATCCTCGGCCTGCCGGCGTTCCTGGACCGAGAGGCCGCTATGAAGCGCAACCGCCGGAATCCCATTGGCGATCAGGCCATCGACCTGGTCCTTCATCAGCGAAATCAGCGGCGAGATCACCACGTCCGTCCGCTTCTCCAGTAGCGGCGGGACTTGGTAGCACAGCGACTTCCCCCCGCCCGTCGGCAGCACCACCAACGAATCCCTGCGCTGGATGCCGGCCACGATGGCCTCCTCTTGCAGCGGCCGAAGGGCATCGTAGCCCCAGTACCGCTTGACGACCTCGAGGATGGCTTTGGTCATGAGGGCTAGCGGTTTGGGGTCAGGCAGTTGGGCCGTGTTTGAACTACGTTTCTACATACTACAAACCACGCACCCACGCACTACGTGCCCCTCTGCCGGGCGAAGAAGCCGCAAATTGCGGAGCCGGCGCGATCCATTGGGCGGGTCTCGCGTTTTGACGGGCGGCTCCCAACCTACGCAACCTGTGGGTTGCCTGTTTTCGGACGTTTTCCGCCACGTTGCCCTCCCAATCTCCTTCCGCCATGCGCTCGTTCGCTGCTCTTTGCTTTCTCCTCACTGCCGGCCTGATTTCCGCCGGCTGTAACACGGCCCCGTCGGTTACCGGCACGTACCAATCCGATCCAGGCGGCTTTCTCGATCTGCAAGCCTTGATGCTAGACCGGACCATCGAGGAGCAGCGTGCCCAACTGGCACTCGCCAACATCGAGGAGGAACAGCGCGCACTCTACGAGCAGCAGCTCGACGCCAACGTCGACTCGGCGCGGGTCCAGATGGACGAGCTGCGCGCCGACATCCAGGAAGCCGGCTGGGCCGTCTCGCTCCACCTCCGAGACGACAGCACGTACACCTACATCGTCCCGCCGCTCAAGCCCTGGGGAGCTGACGATCTCCTCCCGCCGGCCCTGCTCGACACGATGCGCATCCAAGGCACGTACAGCGTCAACGGCGATTCCGTCGCCTTCACGCCAGGCGACGCCGTCGATCCCGTCGTAGCCCAGGCCGTCATCAATTTCGGCGTCCCCGCCGGCCAGCAGGCCTTCAGCGGCGTCTACACGGCCGAAACCAACACCCTCCAAGTCATCGACCCCAGCCAGGCCGAAGCCGAAAACGTCCTGCCAGCGAAGGCCTTCGAAGCGTACAAGAAGCTCGGCGTGTATACGAAGCCGTAGGCTTTGCTCCCTCCGCGTGGCGGGTGGGCTAGTGGCGGATAGCAGGTGGTCTGCTCTCATCTGTTGCCATCGAAACACCAGGAAGAGGCGTTCTCGCGCATGTTGTGAAGGCGTGCGGCTACGCCATGATACCGATGGGTATAGCTTGTACGGTTCTGCGCTGAAAGGAGAGCGAGCGCTTCTGCGAATTCCAGCCACGTGATGGTTTCATAAGCTTCGCTCAGGGCATCCACGATCTTTGCTCGGAAGCTTTTGGTATAGTCGCGGCGTCCCCAGCTCTCCGCGATGTTGCTGCATATCGACCGGCTCGAACGAACGATTTGGTTGCTCAACGCATACTGCTCGGTCGCTGGCCAAGCTTTTGTGTGGCCGTAGAGAATAATAGCGAGATCAAAGGCGTCTCGGTATACCTCCAGTTGGTAGTGGAATCGGACCAGCGGCATGCCGTGTTCGGTTGGTAGGGTTGCTAGGGGGCTCCTACCCAGACATGCGTATTTCCGCCGAAAATTGGGCAACAAAACAATCCATACGCTACCCGCTACGCGAAGCCTGCCACCCGCTACGGTTCACGGGCCACCCCGTGAACCTTGCGAAACCGGCAGACGAAAAAGCCTTCCATGGCCGGCGTGGGGAGGATGCGGCGGGCGTGGCGGACCGCCGGCGCGAAGGGGCGGTCCTTCCATTCAGTGAGGGCCGGCTGTTCGTTGTCGAAGTCGAGATCGATGGGTTCGATTTCGAGAGCGTCGCCGAATTTCTTCAGGGCGTGCTGGACGATGGCCTCGTTTTCTTCCGGGGCGAAGGAGCAGGTCGAGTAAACCAAGGTGCCGCCGGGGCGGGTGCTCAGCACCGCGGAGAACAGCAGACGTTTCTGCTTGCGCGTCATCTCCTTGATCTTCCGCTCGCTCCAATACTTGTACGTGTGTGGATCGCCGGCATCGATGCGGCCCTCAGTGGAGCAGGGGGCATCGAGGAGGACACGGTCGAAGCTCTCGGGCCAGTCGCGCCACGCGCGCTCGCCGTTGGTTTGCAGCGCCTGCACGTTCTGGACGCCTTGCATCTTGAGGTTGCGCAAGAGTTTGAAGAACCGGTTGCGCACTTTCTCGACGGCAATGATTTCCCCCTCATTCTGCATGAGGCCGGCCATCTGCGTCGTCTTGCTGCCCGGGGCCGCCGTGAGGTCGAGGATGCGCTCGCCGGGCTGCGGGTCTAGCACGAGCGGCGGGACCATGCTGCTCAGGTTCTGGACGTACAGCTTGCCGGCTCGGTAGGCGTCTGAACCGAGCAGCGCCTTGCGGTCCTGCTCCCGAATCCAGAACGCCGATCGATCCGGGTACCATCCGACGGCGTTCAGGTGTATGCCGAGCCGTTTCAACTCCGTCACGACGGCTTCCCGTTCGCCCAACAACGGGTTGAGCCGGAAGCACGTCATCCGCTGCTTCGAAAACGAATCGACGACGCGGTGATACTGCCCCGCCGGCACAATTTGCCGGAGCCGTTCGAAAAAGCGCTCAGGAATGCCGGGTGGGTTCGCTTCGCTCAAGTAGCACGTAGCGGGTAGCAGGTGGCGAGTGGTTAGGCTCGCGCTGCTCGGTGACAAGGAGGTAGACTATCGGGCGGTACTGGGTAAATGGCCGATAGGTTCGCATTCGAGGGCTAAGATGCTGTATAGTTAGCGTCCGGACCACAGCAGGACGCAGGTCCCCATCCACCTGCCACTCGCCACCCGTTCACTAGCCACGCGAGCGAATGCGAGCCAACCCTAGAGCCATGCAAGTTGCCCGTCATACCTTTACCTCTACCTCCACGGGGCTGAACCCGGAGCTGTACCCGATGCGGCTGTTTCAGAAGGCGAAGAAGCTCGGCGTCTGGGACCCAGCCAAGATCGACTTTTCGCAAGACGCAGCGGATTGGCAATCGCTCTCGGACATCGAGCGCGACCTGCTGCTTCGCCTGACCGCACAGTTCATCGGTGGCGAGGAATCGGTGACGTACGATTTGCTGCCGCTGCTGCTCGTTGCGGCAGACGACGGGCGCATCGAAGAGGAGATGTTTCTGACCTCCTACCTGTTCGAGGAGGCGAAGCACGTCGAAGGCTTTGCTCGGTTTTTGAGCGAGGTGGTAGGGGATCATGGCGATCTCAGCCACTACCTCACCCCCTCGTACTGCCGGATCTTCATGGAAGAGCAGCCGGCCGCGATGAACCGGCTCCGCACGGATGCGTCGCCCATCGCGCTCGCCGAGGCAGCGGTCACCTACCAGATGATCACCGAGGGCGTCCTCGCCGAGACCGGCTACCATGCGTACTTCACTGTGCTTAAAGAGCACAACCTGATGCCGGGCATGCAGGAGCTCGTTCAGAACATCCAGCGCGACGAGAGCCG
>JBCDHV010000152.1:0-8391 GCA_038749615.1 Bacteroidota bacterium | reverse complement strand
GTCACGGTTAGGGTATCAGCAAGTTTGGGGTCGGCATCGACGCGGACCACAGCCGTGCCGGCCGCGATGTCGCCGAGCCGCTGCCCGCGCCCGTTGAGCACGATGGTCCAAAGTGCCAGGGAGCCGGACGTAAGGGTCACTTCGACCAGCCGAAGCAGCCAGCGGATGGCATACTGCCCAACCGTGGCCTGCCCGCCATCCATCGAGACCACCCGCGTTTTCGCGGCCATCTTCCCAAAGCTCTGGCCATCGAAGACGATCTCGCAGATCAGGTGGTAGAGCAGGATCGGCAGGCCCAGGAGCGAGAGCAGGGCGAACGAACCGAACAGGTCTAGCCCGCCGGCTACGAACAACGCCACGATGAGGTACACCAGGATGACGAGGCCATCGAGAAGGCCACCAAAAATGCGCTGCGTCGCGCTAGCCACCGGCTGATCGATGCCCACGTTCTGGGCCGTTTCGATGCGAAGCAATTCGGGTCCGGATTTTCGATTTTGGATGCAGGATGATGCACAGTAGAGACGTATCTGTTATGATTCAACCCGAACCACCAAATCCTAGAGGCCGTTTTGATTTTCAGCTTGGAGCGATCCGAGCGCAGCCCAAAATCAACCATCCCAAACAGCCTCTCACACCTGAATCTGTTCACACCCGAATCTGCAGATGATCAGAGAGCCCGCGTTTGTGGCTGAGCGATCCGAGCGATGGAAATCGTTCGAGCAGGCGCTAGAGGGGAACGTGCAGCTGCCGGCTGGTCAACTGTCCGAGTTGTTCGTGGAAGTCACGGACGATCTGGCGTATGCGCAGACGTTTTACCCGGGCTCCCGGACGACGGCCTACCTCAACGCGCTGGCCCGCCGGGCGCACGGCGCGCTCTACACGAGACGCCGGCTCGACCGTGGCGCTGTGGCCCGGTTCTGGGGCGAAACGGTCCCGCAAGCGCTCTACGAGGCTCGCCGGCCGCTGCTCGTCTCCCTGATCCTATTTGGGCTCGCCGTGGTGGTGGGCTGGGTGTCTGAAGCCAATGACGATGGCTACGCGCGCCTGATTCTCGGGGATCAGTACGTCAACATGTCGATCGAGAACATCAAGTCGGGCGATCCGATGGGCGTCTACAAGAAGATGAACGAGATCGACATGTTTCTGGGCATCACGATCAACAACGTACGGGTCTCGCTGCTGGCATTCGCGGCCGGCCTGCTGCCCGTGTTGGGTGTGCCGTACGTGTTGGGTGTCAACGGCTTCATGGTTGGGGCCTTTCAGGGGTTTTTTGCCGGCGAAGGGCTCCTCGGCGAGACGGCACGGACGATCTGGATTCACGGGACGCTCGAAATCGCGAGCATCATCGTAGCCGGCGCGGCGGGATTGTGTATTACCGCTGGCCTGCTCTTCCCGGGCACGCTGACCCGTTTGGAGTCCTTCAAGCGCAGCGTGCGCCGAGGCGCCATCATCGTCATCGGGCTCGTGCCGATGTTCGTGGTAGCCGGCGCGCTTGAGGGGTTTGTCACGCGCCACACGGACATGCCGCTGGTTCTCGCGCTGGCGATCATCGGCGGATCGATGGCCTTCAACGTCTGGTACTTCGCCGTCTACCCACGCCGCGTGGGCACCCAAGGCTCGGCATCGATTCTCCAACAGACATCTACGGCATGACCGTCTTTCCTTTCAAGGTCCGAGACACCGGCGAGGTCGTGAGCGACGCGCTTGCGCTGCTGCGTGAACACGCGAAGCCGCTTGGCTGGAGCGTGCTCTACATTGCGGGTCCCGTACTGCTCGTCGGCGGGATTGCAGCTGCGGCGGTCAATCTGTGGACGGCTGAGATGTTGGCCGGCTTGACCGATACGGCTGCGACGGCCAATGAGGATCCGCTGCTGATGTTTGGTGGACTAGCGACGTTCTGGGGGCTCGCCGGCTTGAGCTGGATCGTTAGCATGTTGGGCTTCGTGGCGGTGCTGTCGGTCGGGCATGGCTACGTGTCGCTGTACGCCCAAGACGTGCGTGCCGGCGTGCCGCGCACCTACGAGCCGCGCGAGGTCTTCACGGAGGCAAAGCGGGTAGTGGGGTCTGTGGTCTCAACTACGCTGTGGATTGGATTGTTGATGGCCGGTTCTGTTGTGCTGACGTTGGTCCCGTGTGCCGGCATATTCGCGTGGCTCGTTGGTGTCCTGTATATCTCCGGCATTTTGGCTCCGGTTTACATGATGCGTGTCGAGGAGCGTATTGGGTTCTGGGAAGCGTTCTCTCGGTGCCGGAAGCTGGCCTCAGACCGGGTTGGCACGACGATCCTGCTCGCCTTTTTGGTGTTTCTCGTCTACTTCGTGCTCGCGACAGGCCTGGGTCTCCCACAGCAGATCGTGTCGTACCTCGTCATGTTCAACGTGGCCGAATCGTCGCTCTTGACCCGTGGCCTGACCGTCGTGTTTTCCATCGTCAGCTACGCCGGCCAAGTGGTCATCCTCGTCCCTGCCTTCGCGTTTGCTCTGCACTACTACAGCCTCATCGAGGCCACCGAAGCCCCCTGGCTCGGCCAACGCATCACCGAATGGCGCCAACGCATCCAGCCCTAAAGCCCAAATCACCCCCAGGGCTCAAGCCAGCCCTCCCCCCTTGATCTCTTCATCCTATTACCCTTCCCCCTTCACCTTTTCCCTTCATCCTCCACCCTTCCCCCAACCCGTCGGGCAAAAATTCTCCCCCCACCCTCTGAGTCGCACGCCCTACCTTAAAGGCTGCCCTTCTCACCTTTCAGACTTCCCCTAGTGACCCACTCCATGCTCGGACGGCTCGTCCTCTTCCTTTTCATTTGCTGCCCCGCCGTCCTCCTTGCGCAACCCGGCCCTATCTCACTAGACCGCGTTGGCTTCTTCATCGCCGGGTTCGCAGACGGTTCTGCGCAGTTCGCCGACTTGCAGGGCGATGGCGACCTCGACCTGCTGATCACCGGGCGGACGGCGACAGCCGGCGTTCAAATCCGAGGCTATGTCGCCTTCGATAGCACCTTCACCAATGCCGGCGGCGAGCCGGAGGACATGCCGTGGTTTCGGTCCAACCGCTTGGCTGGCGTGCGCGCCGTGGAGTTCGGCGTCGCCCGTTGGGCCGATATTGACCTCGACGGCGACCTCGACATTCTGACTGCCGGTCTCTTTGCCAGCAACGTTCCCTCGGCGCAGATGTACGAGCTTTTGCCGGCGGAAAACGCGCTCCAGGTTGGCAGCTACATCATTCGGCCCGATATCGCACTTCCCCAAGTCTTCGCAGCAACCGCAGAGTGGGCAGACCTCGATGGTGATGGTGATCCCGATCTCCTCATCGCCGGCGCGACGCAATTCGACGGCGCACCTGAGCCCATCACGCACATCTACCGTAACGATGTGCCCGAAGGCGGTGGGTTGACGCTGGTCGATACGCCCATCCCTGGCTTGCTCCACCCGTCTGCCGACTGGGCGGATTACGATGGCGACGGCGACTTGGACTTGGCGATCAACGGGATTGAGGCATCGGGCGCATTTCTATCCGAAGTTTACCGAAATGACAGCGCCGACGGATCCATCGTGCTGACGCCCATCGATGCCGGCCTCCCAGGTCTCGGGTACGGAAGCATGGACTGGGGCGATTACGATGGCGACGGCGATCCGGATTTGCTCATTGCCGGCATGAGCATTGGCCCAGGCTTGTTGGAAGGAATCACCCGCGTCTATGTCAACGACGGCGGCCAGTTCGCAAACGCTGAGGTGGCTGTGGCCGGCCGTGGATTTGGCCAGGCCCGGTGGATTGACCTCGATGCAGACGGGGACCTCGACGTAGTGGTCTCGGGAACGCGGGATGCCCTCGACCAGCCGGCGGGTGAGTACCTCGTCAACACGGATGGGCAGCTTCAGTTTGTGTCAGGCTTCAGCGCGTTCACGAACAACAGCCTCGTCGTCGGCGATTTCAACGCGGACGGAGACGACGATTTCGTCATCATCGGCCGGGCACCGACCGGAGCCCCCACGACGGCCGTGTACGCGAATCCTCGCTTCGATGACAACTACGTGGAAGAATTCCTAGGTGCTGCACAGTGAGCTTTTCCCCCAAACCGCCCTCGCCCGGCAGACTTCAGCTTTCTCTTTTGCCACTTCCCCTTTTGATGACGCGCTCCGCTCTTCTCTTCCTGCCATCGTTTGTTGTACTCGGAATCCTGACTGGGCCGGCGGCCATAGCTCAGGATACGCCCTTCACCTTCAGTTTCGTCGAGCACGACATGCCGAACGTGAATGCTGCCACGCTTGCCTGGGGGGATTACGATGGCGATGGCGACCTCGACTTGTATCTGGCTGGTGCCACGGGGCAGGGGGTCGAAGGCGGGCTCTACCGGAACGATGAGGGCACCTTCGTGGACGCCGGCGCAGGGCTGCCGGCACTGGCATTCGGCGGCGCAGCCTGGGCGGACGTGGATCTCGACGGAGACCTCGATCTCGCCCTTGCCGGCAGCACGACTCGGTTGTCACCCTACGCCCGCGAGTTCGCGCTCTTCCGCAATGACGGTGGCACGTTCACGGATATCGCGGAAGGCCTCTCGGGGCTTGTTGGAGCCTCCCTTGCCTGGGCCGATTACGATGGCGACGGTGATCTCGACTTGGTTGCTACCGGCAGTGCATCTGACGCGGCTCCTCACGTCCCGTCGACGCGGCTGTACGAAAACCAAGACGGCCGGCTCGTCGAATCAGCGACCGGAGTGGCCAACGTCATGTTCGGCGTCTCTGTATGGGGCGACGTCGACGGCAGCGGAACGCCGGATTTGCTCGTGAGCGGCTTCGGGGAAGACGGCCCCGTGACCCGCCTGTACCGTAATGACGCCGGCCAATTCAACGAAATCGAGACCGACCTGCCACCCATCACCTTCGGGGGCGCGTCTTGGGGCGACATCGACGGCGATGGCGATCTCGACCTGGCCCTTTCGCGTGCGCAAATCAACGCGCGCGACGTGTTCGAGGGCGACACGCAGATTTTCTCTAACGATGGCGTCCAGTTTGCCCCGGCCGCGGAAAGCACGCCGCTCACCGACGTATTCGGCGGGAGTGTGAACCTGGCCGACTACACCAACGATGGGGCTCTGGACTTGCTGGCCCTGGGCGGGCAGTCGTTTCGGAGACCCTACGCCGGCCGAATTTACCAGAACGACGGCGGCGCGCTCGACCTCGACATCCTGCTCGTCGGGTTGCTCCGCAGCCGAAACGCCTGGGGCGACTTCGACAACGACGGCGATCTCGACCTCGTCTCGACAGGCCTGTCGTCGCGCTCCTCGATGACGACCAACGTGTACCGAAACGACCGCACCACCCTGCCAGACGATGTCCGGCCCGATGCGCCGTCCGGCTTGCAGGCTCGGGTAGGGACGGCCGGCGACGGCCAGGGCGTTGAGTTGAGTTGGACCCCGCCGTCTGCCTCGGTCTCGGCAAACTTGAACGTGAGCTACGAAGTCGAGGTGCGAGGTGCCGATGGCCGGTTGGTGCGAAGCGTCGGTCCTGCCGTCGGCTTCGCCCGTCACGCGCCCGGAACGACGGCCCCGCGCCTTGCTCTACGTGGTTTGGATGCCGGCACCTACACCTGGACGGTCCGCACCTTGAGCGCAGCCCAGGTAGCCTCGGTGGAGGCAGCTTCTGGTACCTTCACCGTGGGCACAGCGACCAACGCCGAGACCGACGTGCCCACCAGCCTGCACGTGTTCGAAGCTGCGCCGTCGCCGTTCGTCGATGCTGTTCGCGTTGGGGTAGCACTGCCCGAAGCAGGGGCGTTGAGGGTGGCCGTGTACTCGGTGTTGGGGCAAGAAGTCGCCGTATTGACGGAGAGCGTACACGCGGCTGGCCGGCATAGCCTAACCTGGGACGGATCGAACGCAGCGGCTGGCGTATACTTCGTCGTAGCCGATGCTCTCGGCCAGCGGGTCGTCGAATCGATCGTCAAGCGGTGAGCCGGCTCGTGGCCCATCGGCCGCGCTTCCGTTTTCACCGCCCGATTCCTCCGACCGTACCACCATGCAGGCAGACAGCGTAGCCGTTCGTTTGCCTGGGCCGGAAGAGTTGGCTCTGCTGGATGACGCCCGGTTCGACTATGGGACACGGCCAGTCGTGGAAGCGCCTTCCCTATTCGATCAGCTGTTGGCTTGGCTCGCGAACGCCGTGGGAGACGCGGTGCCGCCGGTGGTCGTCCAGGTGTTGGCCGAATATGGCCCCTGGGTATTGTTGGTGCTGGGCGTGGCCGGCTTGATCTGGATACTGACCCGCAGCGAGTTGCGCGGCGTGTTCAGCCGGAAGGATCGTTCGCGCGAGGAGACGCCGGTGTTTAGCGTGCTCGAAGAAGACCTCCGGGCCGGCAACTTCGACATCCGCATGGCCGAGGCTGTCCGCGACGGCCGGCATCGAGATGTCGTCCGGTTGGCCTACCTAGCAGCGCTCTCCGATCTGGAGGCGGCCGGCGCCATCCGCTACCAGCGCCAGAAGACCAACCACGACTACCTCCGCGAACTATCTGGTCACCCCGCCGAGCCGTCGTTTGCCGAGTTGACGGCCCTGTTTGCCTCGGCCTGGTACGGGGGCCGGCACGTCCGTCCGGAAGCGGCCGAGCGGGCGCTGGAGATTTGGCGGGTGCTTTCGCCCGAGGGTGTCGAAACGTGATCCACGTCCGGGACATGGCATGTCGGGGACACCGGCACAGATGCGTGTTGCTCCATGTATGGGTTAAGCATCTTTAAAATAAAAACTTATCGTGTCAAATAGACTTCATTCGATGTATAGGACATGCCATGTCCTGAACATGGGTGGCCACCGATGACGACGCGCCAGATCGCTTTCGCAGCCGGCATGGGGGCGCTGCTCCTCGCGTTCGCCTACGTCCAGACGCGAGAGCCGGAGACGATCAATTGGTCGCCGGACTTCCGGCGGGTGTCGACGGAGCCGCATGGGCAGTTCCTCCTGCATGCGTGGCTCGGGGTGCTGTTTCCAGAAGAGCCCGTCGCGGAAATCGATGCGACGCCCTACGAGGTGCTGCTCGAAGGCGCGCCGGCCGACCCGGTATACCTCTTCGTGAACGACGCGATCGAGATGGGGGAGCCATCCGTGGACGCGCTGCTCGATCTCGCGGCGGGCGGCGCACAGGTGTTCATCGCCACGGCGGAGTGGCCGGCGTACTTGGCTGATTCGCTCGGGATCGAATTCGGCCTGCCGGCTGTGCAGTTTCCGCGGCCTACCCTTCAGCCCGATACGGTGCAGTTCACCCTGTTGACACGCGGGGCGGATGGATCGTACCCGATGCTCCGTGCTCACGCCGGCTCGACGTTTCGGGCGTTTGACTCGACGAGCACCCAAGTCCTCGGGCGCTACGAGGGCACGCCCAACTTCCTCCGCGTCTCCGTAGGCGATGGGGCGATCTATGCTCATGTAGCGCCGTACGCATTTAGCAACTACGCCCTGGCTGAGGGCTTCGAACCCTATGCGTTTGCGGCCTTGTCGCACCTGCAGGCTCGCCCGGTGTTGTGGGACGAGTATTACAAGACTGGACGTGTGGTCAGCGCGAGCCCGATGCGGTACGTCTTGTCCCAGCCGGCCTTGCGCTGGGCGTATGGACTGGCTGTCCTGGGCGTCGTGCTGTTCTTGAGCGTGCGGAGCCGACGCCGGCAGCGCGCAATCCCCGTCGTCGAGCCGCCAAAAAACGCCTCGCGCGATTTCGTGGAGACCGTCGGCCGGCTCACGTTCAACCAGGGCGACCACGCCGAGTTGGCCGAGCGTCAGCGCCGCCAATTCTTCGCCCAGGTACGCCGAACGCTGAACCTCGACGTCCCGGGCGATCCCTTCGATGCAGCCTTCCTACGCCGGCTGGCTGCACGAGCCGGCCAGCCCGTCGATGAAACCAAAACGCTCATCTCTGACCTGTCCAACCCGCCCAACTCAGCCGAGCAGGCCCTCCGCCGCGCCAAGCGCATCCATGCCTTCTGGCAGGGTTGACGTGGCAGATGTTGCGGTGTGGCAAGGATCTTATCCCCAACCATATGATGTGGCAGGTGTTGCAGAGTGACAGTGTGGCCTGGGTTAGTTGCCACATCTGCCACACAGCCACCGAGCCACATAGCGTGGCAGGTGTTGCACAGGGGCAGACGTAGCAGGCATCTTCAACCACCCAACCACCCAACCACCCAACCACCCAACCACCCAACCACCCAACCACCTTGGAACCATCGAGTGCTGGAAAACTGAACCTCGGAGCCGTTCAACTTGCGGCAAGCCGGCTGCGTGAGGCCATCGGCCGTGTCATCGTGGGGCAGCGAGAGCTGATTGATCTAATGATCGCGGCCCTGTTTGCCGACGGACACGTGCTCATCGAGGGCGTACCCGGTGTGGCGAAGACGCTCACTGCTCG
>JBCDHV010000151.1:0-8412 GCA_038749615.1 Bacteroidota bacterium | reverse complement strand
CCGCTGTAGTCGGCGTCCGGGCCGGTGTAGACCACGCACTGGGCGTCGTGCGAGTAGCCTGTGCCGCTCCGGCCCGTGCTCGCATCGGCGAAGCAACCTGCGAAGGTCGGGTTCGTGGGCTCGTTGATGTCGATCATGTGGAGACCACCACCGCACGTCTCACCACCACCGCTGGAGCCGACGGCATACGCGAAGCCAGTCTCTTCGTTGATGACGATGTTGTGTGCACTGTTGATGCCCCGGTAGATCGCCGTCTCAGTGAAGGTTTGCGGCTCTTCGATACCCCGAAGCTGCGTCAGGTCAAAGACCTGCATGCCGTGCTCGCCGGCGTTGTCGGCCACGACGAACGCATGGTCGGCGAAGACCTTGATGTCACGCCATGTGTTCGGGCGGGCGCCTTCCGTCAAGGGGAGATCGCCAACGTAGACAGGCATTTCCGGGTTCGTGATGTCGACGAAGCTCGTCCCATCGACGCGGCCAACGAGGGCGTATTCTTTGCCCGTCTCGGGGTCTGTCCAGCCCCAGATGTCGTTCAGGTTGACACCCCGCTCGCCACCGATGTCTTTGGTCGGGAGGAACGCGACGAGGTCCATGCCTTTGCAGTCGAAGCCAGCAGCGGGGCCATCTTCGCAAGAGAGCTTGCCGCCCGTAACCGGGTCGAAGCTCGTGTCTTCGCCCACGACGCGCGTAGCCGGCGCCCAGGTGACATCGCCGACTTCGTAGATCCAAGCCGAGCCGGCCCCGTAGTCATCACCGGCCATGCCGATCACGACCGCGTCGCCAGACGCAGCGAGGTCGATGGAGAAGCTGCCATTGTTCGGCGGGTTCTCTGGCATCAGTTCAGCCGTTTGGGCCCAGGCTGTGCCGTCATGCTCGAAGAGGTAGGCTGCACCGTCGCCACCGTTGGCTCCGGTCGAGCCCACCCAGAGGCGGCTGCCGTCTACGGCAAGCGCTCCACCGAAGCGGGCCATGCGGGAAGGCTCGGCAGCAGAGATTTCGTCACCGGCCATCCAAGCGGTACCGTCGTGCGAGAACGTCAGGACAGCGCCTTGGAACCGGTTGTACATCGGAGCGCCGACGTAGGCCATGCCGCCGGCGAGGGCCACTGACTTGCCGAAGCCGTTGCCGGCCTTCACGCCTTCTGCGGGCAGCATGCCGGCGCTGGCCCAGGCACCATCGGTGTAGGTGTAGGTATGCACAGCGCCGCCACCGAACTTCGTGCCGGGAGCACCAACGAGTGCTACACCGTTTTCGAGTGCTAGTGTGCCGCCGAGCTCATCCTTGGCCTTACCGCTTTCGTCGGCCATCATGCCGGCTTGCATCCAGGTGCCGTCTTCGCCACGGTTGAACGCGTAGGCTGCCCCTTTGCGCTCCATCGTGCCAGGGGCACCAACCAGGAGCCAGTCGCCATCGAGGGCAACGGCAGCACCGAAGCCATCACCGCCGGCCAAGCCGTCTGCTGCGAGCATGGCGGTTTGTGCGAAGAGGCCATCTTCGCCGCGGGTGAAGAGGTAGACCGCACCGGCCCGCTCGTTGTGGCGCGGCGCGCCGATGGCGATCACGTCGCCATCAGCAGAAATCGAAGTCCCGAAGCGTTCGCCGGGCTCGCCCTCTGCGGGCATGATCTGCCCGATTTCGAGCCAGGCTCCACTCGGGTCTTTCTCATAGGCGAAGACGATGCCGGATTTACCGGAGATGTTGGCCTCAGCGACGTACATCGTTCCACCGTCGGCAGCCACAGTGGCTCCAAAGCGGGCGAATGCGGGGGCCGAGTCAGCAGTAGTCTGTGCCTGAGCCGGCAGCAGGCCGACAGCGAGGGCGCAGAAGAGCAGTAAAAGGGTTCTCATGGGGTTGATACGAGATCGGTGATACGTAGACAGATAGGTACCACGGGTGGTGATAGTAGGAGGGAACAGCGTGCTCCACGTGAGGTCATGGCCAAGCGCACGGAGGGTCAGAAGAGACCAATGTGTGGAAACTGATGCGCGTGGGTTGGGGGCACAGACGTGCCGCGCTGGTGGAATCACTACAATTCCTAACGAGCATGGTCTCGAAAAGATGCATGCAAAACCAGCCTGAGAATAGGCCGAGGCTCAGAAGCTGCCCAAAATTCCTGTTGTGAGTTACCCTGTACGTGTGACGAAAGGGGATGAGCGATCTGATCAAGGGATTCAGCCGTTGTCCCAAGGACGTTCCTGAACTCCTCCGCACACAGATTGCCGCTCTCGCTTGAAAATCCTATATTTCACCCGAGGCATTAATGTTACTGAGGCAATACGGCGCGAACGTGTATACCTGTGTTCTTGTGTGAGCGAGCTTTCTCGATCGGAAGCATCTACCACACGCGTTCCAGGCACTGAGGCCGCTTCATCCTCGAGGCAACCGGTTGGGAGGCACCTGATCCGGCTGCCGGTTTGCCCGGCAAGGCGAACGTATGAGGCCCTGGGGCGCCGTTCGTGACGGTACAAGGAGAATGGTATGTCAGAGCCCCCTCCCGTGGTGCTCGTAGGTACTGGTACGGGTTTATCTCGTTCAACATTTGCGGCCCTGTACGCTGCGGATACCCACGACTTCGTGTTTGCGTCGTCGGTGGCTGAATTGGTGGCCAAGGCAGAGGTCGTGCGTCCTGCAGCGTTGTTGCTAGGGCTCGCAGAGCACATGGCGTACGAGAACCAGCGGTCAGCGCCGCCTCTGGCTGGTGTGCCTTGCCTGGTTGTGGTGCCGGCAGACCATACAGAGCCGGCTCCCACTCCACCGGATGCTCACCGCCCGATTGTCTTTGCGAATGCCTCACCGGGCGAAGTGCACTATCGCCTCGGGCTGACCATTCAAACGCCCCCTCCTGCTCCCCCTCGCCCGCAGCCCGTAGCGGCAAAACGCCGGTCCGTCGACCGGCTCGTGAACTTGCTACCCAGCGGCCTCATCATCGTCGACTTCGAGGGGACCGTCCAGCTTCTCAACGACGCCATGGTGAAGATGCTGGCACGCACCAGCCGGAGCGAGGTGATTGGCCGGCACATCGACAGTCTGCTTCCTGCTCCCAACGGCCGGCCCTTCGACGATCTCGTGAGCCGGCTCAGTGAGGGGAGCCCTACACGATACGAGACGTCCCTGGTGGGCGAAGGAATCGACACACGCCCCGTCGAGGTACGGGCAGAGTCCATCCGGTGGAGTGGCCGGCCGGCGATACAGTTCGTCGTGCGTGACCTCAGTGAGCGGGAAAGCTGGGCGCGTGTTCTTCAGCGCCGCGATGACCTGTTGCATGCCATCACGTTCGGAACGGAGCGTTTCCTGCGGCAGGACATCAACGAGCAGTCCCTGGCTGAATTCTTGAAGCGCATCGGTACGGCTTCGAAGGCTAGCCGGGTGTTCATGATCGAAAACTCGGGCAGCCAGGAGTCCCTGTTTGGGCAGCCGATCTTTCTCTGGAGTGCTGATTCTATCGAGTCAGGCCTGAAAATCGGCGAGCCGCTACCGTACACGGATTTTGGTCTAGGACCCCAAACCGACGCCTTGAGTGCCGGCCAAACCGTATTTCTGGCAGCCTCATCGGCCTCAGGGATGCAACAGGCCATCTTGGACCGCCGGGACATCCATGGGTTGGGCGCGCTGCCCATCACCGTATGTGATGCGTGGTGGGGCACGCTGATCTTCGAAACGTGCACGAGTGGCCGGCTCTGGACCCGCATGGAGCAAGACGGATTCCGGACGGCCGCCAGTACGCTCGGCGCGGCGCTCGAACAATGGAAAACGCAGCAGGCACTCGATGAGACGCGTGCTCGGTTCCACGCGCTCTCCGAGGCGACCATCGAGGGCATCGTGGTGCACAACGGCCGGCGCATCCTGGACGTGAATCCGGCCGCTGCCGAGATGTTTGGGATCAACAGCCAGGATGCTTCGGGCCGCCCAGTGTTGAGTCTGTTTTGCCCGAGCGAGCAGACGCATTTGAAGGCGCACTTGGCTGACGCGGATCAGCCGGCCATTCAGGCTGTCGGGTTGCGAGCTGGCGTGGAGCGATTTCCCGTCGAGGTGTTATCGAAAAAAATTCCCTACAAAGACCAAACGGCCTACGTGATGGCCTTGCGCGATCTCACGGATCGGCAAAAGCGGGAAGAGGCCGCAGCGGCCCGGGCTCGGCAGAAAGAAGCCTTCAGCCAGGCCATCATGGAGATGACCACGGAGTCTCGCCGTGTCGGGACGGACATGAATCCGGCCTACCAAATCATCACGGAGCGAACCGCCCAAGCTCTGGGGGTAGACCGCGTTGGCCTGTGGTTCTTCGATGAAAGCTCGACGACGTTGCTCTGCGCTGATCTCTACCTCCGCGAGACCGGTGAGCATCTGGCGTGGGAGCACGAGATCGACGTGATCGACCATCCGGCGGTCTTCGAGCAGTTGAGCGAAGTCCGATCGCGCGCGATTCACCGGATCGACCAAGCGCCAGAACGGGCGCGTCTGCTAAACAATGCCGAACGCTCCAGCCTCCAGTCTGCCCTAGACGCGCCGATCCGCCGTCACGGGCATTTGGTGGGGGTCATCATGGCCGAGCACCTACAGGCTGAGCGCACCTGGACGAGTGAAGAAGAACTGTTCATGGGGGCCGTGGCTGACTTCGTGTCGCTGGCCTTCGAGACGGCTAGCCGGCGGCTGATCGAGCAGCAGCTGATGACGAAAAACGAGCTGCTGGCCTCCATCAACCACAACATCCGAGAAGGGATCTACAGGAGCCGGCCAGAAGGCGGGCTGATCTATGCGAATGATGCCTTTGTCAACATGTTTGGCTATGGCTCATTCGAAGAGATTCGCACCGTTCCTTCGGGGGATCTCTATGCTGAATCGAACCCGCGCAGTGCCGTCCAACGCGAGACAAGAGACCGAGAGATCGATCAAGAAGTCGAATTCAAACGCAAGGATGGTTCGACGTTCTGGGGGCTCGTCCGGAGCACCAGTGTCTTCGATGACAGCGGTACTATTCTGTACTACGACGGGGCCATCAGCGACATCAGTTACCAGAAGCGCCAACACAGAGAACTGGTACGCGCGAAGGAGAAAGCGGAGGAGATGAACCAGTTGAAGTCGGCTTTCCTGGCCAACATGAGCCACGAAATCCGAACGCCACTCACGTCGATCATCGGGTTTGCCGAGATCATGGCAGACACCGCCGAGGGCGAGCACAGCGAGTACGCGATGCTCATTCACCAGAGCGGCCGGCGACTATTGACCACCCTCAATTCCGTGCTCGACCTTGCCCAACTCGAAGGCCGGGCCATGCGCGTGCGCAGCGAGCAGGTCGACCTGTCAAAGGCGGTCACCGAGACGGCTCAGTTGTTTAGTGTCCAAGCTCGGACGCGGGGGATCAATGTCCACTCAGAGACCCCCGACGAGCCGGTGTACGTCGATCTTGACCCTGGACTGCTCGACCGCATCTTGGTCAACCTCGTGGGGAACGCCGTGAAGTTTACGAACGAGGGCCATGTGTGCGTTCGGGTGCGGCGTAGAGGGCCATCGGCGCTTTTGGAAGTCGAGGATACCGGTGTCGGCATCGATCCCGAATTCCTGCCGTATCTCTTCCAGGAATTCCACCAAGAATCGACGGGGGAGGGCCGGCACTTCGAAGGGAGCGGTCTTGGGCTCACCATCACGAAGCGCCTCGTCGAGATGATGAACGGGAAGATCCAGGTCGAGAGCGAGAAAGGCGTGGGTACCACCTTCACGGTCCATTTTCCCGTGATGATGGAGCCGGCTCCTCAACACGTGGAAGACGAGGCCCGCGTGGCGGATGAGGTCGGCTGACCGATCACAGGGCAAGGGCCGGGGCAGCTGCAAAGTTGACCGGGTAGGGCACTAGTCTGCAAGGACTTCGTTACCTTGCGCCTCGTACCCAGCTGCACCTTATGCCTCGCACCAAACAATCGCTCTCCGCTGTCGATACGGCCTGGCTCCGCATGGAGCGGCCGACGAACCTGATGATGATTACGGGCGTGCTCACGTTCGACGAGCGGGTCGATTTTGCTGCCTTGCGGGCCACGCTCAGCGAGCGGCTTGCCGGCAAACATCCCCGGTTCAGGCAGCGCGTGATCCGGAAAGGGGTTGGCCCGCCGGCATGGCGAGACGTTAGCGATTTCAATATCGACGACCACGTGCGCTTCGAGCCTGAAGTGCTGGACCGGGCGGGCTTGGAAGCCTTCGTGAGCCGGCGGATGAGTGCCTCGCTCCGGTTCGACCGGCCGTTGTGGGATACGGACATCGTCTACCTGAAAAATGGCGGCACGGCTCTGATTGTCCGCGTCCATCACTCCGTAGGCGACGGGATCGCGCTGATCCGCGTGTTGATTTCCCTCACGGACGACTCGGCCAACCCGAACGCACGCCCAGCCGAAACGGCTCCAGCTAAACGCCGGCTCAAGAAAGACTGGGCGGCCAAGGTGCGTCAGGGCGCGCGGAGTGTCGCATACGTGGCGCGCCGGCCTCGGTTGTGGCGCAAAGGGATCCGGACAGGAGCGCAGCTCACCAGCGAAGCCGTTGGTTTGTTGACGATGGACCCGGACACGCCGACGCCCATGAAGGGGCCGCTGGATGTCCAAAAAGTAGCTGCTTGGACAGACCGGTTGTCCCTGGACGCCATCAAGCGGATCGGCCGCGCGCACGATGCCACCGTCAACGACGTGCTCATGGCGGTAGCCGCTGGAGCCTTGCGCCGGCACTTCATCGACTCCGGCGTGCCGCTCGCTGAGAATGCAGAGTTTCGCGTGGCCATTCCAGTAAACCTGCGCCCACTCGACGAGGCGCTAAAAATGGGTAACCGCTTCGGTCTCGCGTTCCTCGCCCTCCCCATTGGGATCGCAGACCCAGCCGCGCGCTTGGCCGAAACACGCCAGCGGATGAACGCCGTGAAAGCCTCAACGGAGCCCGTCGTTGCGTTTGGTATTCTGAACCTCATCGGGGTCCTACCACTCTGGGGCCAGGAAGTCATCGTGGGCCTCGTTGCCCGCAACACGAGCGGGGTACTGACCAACGTCCCCGGACCACGGCAGTCGATCTACCTCGCCGGCAAGCGCGTGCACGACATCATGTTCTGGGTCCCCCAGACCGGCCGTGTAGGCCTCGGCATCAGCATTCTCAGCTACGACGGCAACGTCCTCGTCGGCGTCACCTCAGACAAAGGCCTGATGCCCAATCCTAGCGCTTTGGTCAGCCGGTTCGAAGAAGAAGTCAGGCGTTTGGACGCTTGACTGCTTCGGTTGGGTGGTTGGTGGGACGCTCGCGATGCTCGCTGTGGGTGGGCGGGGGAGGTTCGCATCGCTCACGTAGCGGGTGGACGGGTTGCATGTAGCGGGCGGTGGCTGGTTTGGGTGTCAGGTGTGGCACATGTTGCAAGGTGGCAGATGTGGCAGTTAATCGCCCCTCAGCCTTGGCACATGTTGCAGGGTAGCCGTGTGGCGTCGTGGATACCAACTCCACCCAACTGCCCACCCGCAGCGAGCATCGCGAGCGTCCTACCCACCCAGCCAGTTGGCTATTGAGCCAACTGGCTACGGATGCCGAACGAACTTGTCGAATTCTGGGGAACGGCGCTCGTTGTAGGCATTGCGGCCTTCCTGGCCTTCCTCCGTCATGTAGAACAGCAGCGTGGCGTTGCCGGCTAGTTCCTGGAGGCCGGTCTGGCCGTCAACATCGGCGTTGAGGGCGGCCTTGAGGCACCGGATCGCCATCGGCGACTTTTTCAGGATCTCGTAGCACCAGTCGACCGTCGCGGCTTCGAGGTCGTCCAGCGAAACGACCTTGTTGACGAGGCCCATGTCGAGCGCTTCCTGGGCGTTGTAAGGCCGGCAGAGGTACCAGATTTCCCGCGCCTTTTTCTGCCCGACGTGCCGGGCGAGGTAGCTCGCACCGAAGCCGCCATCGAAGGAGCCGACTTTCGGGCCGGTCTGCATGAACTTGGCGTTCTCGGCCGCGATCGTCAGGTCGCAGACGACGTGCAGGACGTGCCCACCGCCCACCGCCCAGCCGGCAACCATCGCAATGACCGGCTTCGGGCAGGTGCGGATCTGGCGCTGGAAGTCCAGTACGTTGAGCCGCATCGTACCCTTGTGCTCGTGCTGATCCTTGTAGCCAGCATCGCCGCGAATGCTCTGGTCGCCCCCGGAGCAGAAGGCCAACGGCCCTTCGCCAGTCAGAATGATCACCCCGACCTCAGGGTCGAAGCGCGCATCGTGCAGCGCATCTTGCATTTCATCGACCGTGACGGGCCGGAACGCATTGCGCACTTCCGGCCGGTTGATCGTGATCTTCGCGATCCCATCGGCCTTGTGGTATTTGATGTCGGTGTACTCCTTGGCAACCTGCCAGTCGGGAAGAGCGGGATAGTTCATGGGTGAGGAGGGGATGAGCGGCTAGGTGGATGAGTCGATG
>JBCDHV010000150.1:0-8441 GCA_038749615.1 Bacteroidota bacterium | reverse complement strand
TACATGTCGTCTGAGCCGGCCTACGAAGGCACATTCAGCCGGCTCGTCCTCGTGAGCCCGTCTGGCATTACCCCACCCCGGCCCGCATCGTACTACATCAAGACGGCCGTGGCCAAGACGCTCAAGGCACCGTTCGTTTGGATGCCTGAGCCGGCGCGGTCTACCGGCCTTCAGTGGGTGCGCGGCACGCTCCCTTGGCAACTGCTAGGATCGAGCGATTACTCGGCGCTCGACGGAGTCATGCGCGAGACATTCGTCAAAACCGTGACGTTTCACGTCGATGGTCAAGTCGGCCGCATCACGCTTCCCACGCTGCTCTTCTGGGGCGATCAGGACACGGCGGTTTCCCGGAAGCAAATGGATACACTGGAACAGGCGATCGACGGGGCCGGCCTCGTTGTGCTGGAAGGCGCTGGGCACTACGGATATTTGGATGCCGCTCCGGTGTTCAATGCAGCGGTTCGGCACTTTCTAGAAACGGAGAAACATGCTGCCGAACCAGACCAGTTATGATTTGGGATGCATGATTCGGTGTAGCCATCAAACTGGATTTAGAAATCGAGCTAAAGTGAAAGAAATTCGCAGAGAGATGTTTGCTTGGACTGAACGATATACCCCCATCCCTTCATAAATCCCAAATCATAAATCATCATTCAACGCCAACGCGAGCTTTGGCTGACAGGCTCCGTTCTGCCCCCAACTCTCAACCCGCCCCCCACTCTCATGCTCCTCGCGCTCATCCTCATCTTCGCCGGCTGGCGAACGTGGCGGCGGTTGCGGTATTTCCTCCACATCTTTCAGCTCGAAGGGTACAAGCTGAATGAGTTTCGCGCGTGGCTCGGATCGCGCGGGCGTGGACTGCTGGCGACGCCGTCGCATGGGTTTGGTGCCGCGCTACTGGCATTGCTGGCCGCCTCTGGGGAGATCACTTGGATTCCTCTGGCCATAGGCATCGCATGGATGATCACGTTTGCCTCGGCGTGGCGGTATCTGCGCGCGAAGACCAAGAAGCCGCTTGCCTTCACGAACCGCATGAAACGGCTCACGGCGACCGCCGGGCTCGTCACAGCGCTGCCCGTCGTGATCGGCGTCGTGGGGTTTGTAGTCCTCGATGGCTGGCCAGCGTGGGCCGCCGCCCTGGCCGGCCACGGTCTCGCCGATCTCGGGGTGCCCCTCTGGGTCTACCTCGCCGGCTTGATCAATACGCCCATCGAGCAGTCGGTTCAGAACGGCTTCAAGCGGCAAGCGAAGAATCATCTGGCGAGCCGGCCCGACTTGACGGTTATCGGCATCACGGGCTCCTACGGCAAGACTAGCGTCAAATTTGCCGTGGCCGAGCTGCTCAAGCAGCGCTTCAACGTGCTCGCCACGCCCGGCAGTTACAACACGCCGATGGGCATTTGCCTCGTCGTCAACAACAAGCTGCAGCCGCAGCACCAGATGCTCGTCCTAGAAATGGGAGCTCGCTACACCGGCGACATCCGGGAGCTATGCGAGTTGGCACAACCCGACATCAGCATCGTCACCAGCGTCGGCATTGCGCATCTCGAAACGATGGGGCCCATCGAAAACATCGCGCGGGTCAAGGGCGAGTTGGTACGCCACATGAAGCCTGGTGGCCCGGTGATCCTCAACGGCGATGACCACCGCGTGCTCGCCATGCGAGACGACGCCCAGGGGCCGGTCTACACCGTCTCGACGGGAGCCAACCCAGAGGCCGACTTCGTAGCCGGCGGCATCTCGTACGGCCCTGACGGTGCGCGCTTCCTCGTCCGCGATACGCGCTCGGGTGAAGAGGCCGAGTTTACCACGCAGCTCCTCGGCCGGCACAACGTGCTCAACGTGCTGCTCGCCGTGGCCGTGGGGAGTCATTTTGGGCTCCGGCTCCGGCAGATGGCGTACGCTGCTGGCCGGCTCGAACCCGTCGAGCACCGCCTTCAACTCCGGCAACAAGGCCCGCTGACCGTCATCGATGATGCGTTCAATTCGAACCCCGTCGGTGCCCGAAATGCGGTCGAGATTCTGGGGCAGTTCACGACAGGCCGGCGCATCCTGATCACCCCGGGAATGGTCGAGTTGGGCGAGCGTCAAGAGACGGAAAACCAAGCGTTTGGCACCTACGCGGCCAGCCACATCGACCTCGCCTTACTCGTTGGTGATCAGCAGACCCGGCCCATCCAAACGGGCCTACGCGAAGCCGGCTTCCCGGAAGCCGACCTGCACGTCTTCGATTCCCTTTTCGACGCACAGGCCTACCTGAACGCCCACGCCCGCCCCGGCGACGTCGTCCTGTACGAGAACGACTTGCCAGACCAGTACGGTTGAGAGGTGGAGAGGGCGAGAAGATGAGAGGTGGGGGACAAAAATGAGCGCAAGTGCTAAACAAAATGTTCTGCCTGATTTGGCACTTGCGCCCATTCGTGTCCCCCACCATTCACCCTCTCAACCGTTTCCCCTTTCCACCTCATTGCGCACTGAGCACGGCCAACGATTGACGCTTCACGCGGTCGGATTTCTCGAAGGGGATGCTTCGGGCGATGAAATCGTTGGCCCAGGTGTTGTCCATTTTGTGGAGCGCGGCGAGGGCGAGCATGCGCAGGTTCTCGTCGTCATTGTCACGGTAGATGCGGACGATGTCGAAGACGGCATCGGAGACATCCACTTTATCGCCGTAGTAGACGACGTGGCGTAGCGCGGAGGCTTGGACGCCCGGATGGCCGGCCTGGATATTCGTGACGAGTGCAGCGCTGAATTTGTCCCAGTTGCGGGCGCTGTCAGCAGAGTCTGGGTCCGTCTCGGTACCGGCGGTGGCGCTGAGCGTGAGGCCGGCGAAAAGTGCGAGTGTTGCGAATACTGGGATGTACCGTTTCATAGTCCGATCGGTCTATTGGTTGAACGCCCAGAAGGGCATTTGACATGCGATCGACTATCTCGGCTTGGTGGTGTCTCCCGTTTGTTCTCCTGAGGCGCGGTACGGCAGAGCCGGCGAAAAGGTTACGTTTTTCTGCCCGTCACGAGTTTTGTTTGACGGCTGCCCGCTGCCGTGAAGTCAGGCTGGATGCCGCCAGTGCCGTGCCGGCTGCGATGAACACCACGAGGCCCAGCGTCAGCCGCAACCCGACGGCCTCGGCCAGAAACCCAACGACCGGAGGGGCCAGAAACCAACCGAGGTAACCCATTGTGGCGACCGAAGCCAGTTGGATGCTCGCTGGCCGGCCTGGCGTACGGGCCGCTGCGCGAAACAGAATCGGAATGATGCCGGAGTAGCCGAGACCTACGCAGACGAAGCCGATCACGGAAGACCAGAGCGTGCCGGCCCATAAACCGAACGCCAACCCTACCGCCGCCAGCGCTCCGCCTACCTGAACGATGCGGACCTCGCCGAACCGGTCCGTGAGTGCGTCGCCGGTGAACCGGCCGATGGCCATCGCGCCCATGAACCCGGAAAACCCCAGCCCGGCAAGCGCCGGCGGCTGCGCGAGCGTCGTGCCCAGATAAACGGTGCTCCAATCCGATACCGTGCCCTCAGTGAACACCGTGACGAATGCCAGGGCAGCCAGGCCAGCGACCGCCTTATTGGGCAGCGCAAACGCCGGCTCTTCTCCTTCCTGAGGCGGCAAGCCGAGGTCTTCGTACAGCCCTGGCCGGAGCGCGAGCGCCGCCACCCCAGCGATGGCCGAGGTGCACACCACATGCTCGATCGGCGTCCATCCAAGCCAGGCCAGGCCTGCCCCTATCGCCCCGGCGAGTAACCCTCCCAGACTGAAGAACCCGTGGAACGAGGCCATGATCGTCTGCCCCAGTGCCGATTCCACCTCGGCGGCCCGTGTATTCATGCTCACGTCTTTCAGCCCGTTTGCCATCCCGCCCAGCACGAACGCCGCGAGCAGCGTTCCGAGGTTCCACGCAAGCACGGGCAACACCGTCGCCACGGCCGCCACGAGCAGTCCTCCGTAGGCGATGCGCCCGGATCCTAGACGAGCGCACCACCGCCCCGTCATCGGCATCGTGAGCAGGCTGCCTAGCGGTAGGCCAAGGAGCGCGAGGCCCAGATCGCCCTCGCTCAACCCGAGGCTAGCTTGAATCTCCGGGAGCCGCACCAGCCAGCTGCCAAACAGAAAACTGTTCGACGCAAAGACAACGGCTACTGACCAGGCCGGCCGGTGCCGCACGATGGAGCGCAGCGCATGAGACATGCCGGCAAATTTACTGCTGCGGCCCGACTCCAGTCATGCGCACTTACCCCACCCGCTCGCTCTCGACCCATTGCACGGCGTGCTGCATCAATTCAGGTGCACTGGAGAGGTTCAGCTTGTCCTTGATGCGCGCTCGGTACGATTCGATGGTCTTCACCGAGAGATGGAGCCGCTCGGAGATGTCTCGGGTGCCATGGCCTCGCCCGATGAGTTCGAACACCTCTAGTTCGCGGTCACTGAGCGCGTCCAGGGGCGACTGCGCCAGCGGTTCGCGGCCGGCGATCATGCCCATCAGGAGGCGTTCGTTGACCTCTTCGCTAACATAGATTCCGCCTCGGAGTACGCGCCGCACGGCTTTCACGATCTCGTCGCCAGCTTCGAGCTTCATGACGTACCCCTTTGCCCCTGCCCGGAGCGCGCGCTCGGCGTACAGCGCTTCGTCGTGCCGGGAGACGACGAGGGTGCGCAACTCAGGCCGGATGGCATGGACGTGCTTGACGAACTCCAACCCGTTCATGCCCGGCAACGAAATGTCGACGACGATCAAATCGAGGTCGGGATCGTCGAGGTGATCGAGGGCCGTTTCTGCATCGGCCGCTTGCAGGACGACGTCGATATCTGGCTCGGCATTCAGCGTCAGGGCGAGTCCTTTCCGCATGAGCGGATGGTCGTCTACGAGGATGAGGCGGTGCATGGAATCATGGATTGAGTCGGGGAAGGATCAGGGGGTTTGCGTCCCGTTGGTGTGGAGAGAGAAGGCAAACTCTTCGCCGCCCATCGGAACGGGAGCGTCTGGGTGGTGGAGGGTGCAGGCGACCGTGGTGCCCTCGCTAGGCCGGCTGAACACTTCGAGATGGCCTCCGATGATGCGGGCGCGATGTTGCATGATTTGCAACCCGACGCCGGGCGGCAATTCGCCGTCTTTCGCGACCGAATCGGGGTCGAAGCCTAGGCCATCGTCGTGGACACGGAGCCGCAGTGAGCCGTTGCCCACCAGCCCGATCCGCACGTGCTGCGCTTGCCCGTGCCGGGCGGCGTTGGAGACGGCTTCCTGTGCGATCCGGTACAGGTGCGTAGCCACGACGCTACTCTGTACCCGCGGCGTGCCCGCTACCTCGACCGTGCAGCGCATCGAGAACAGCGTCTCGGCGTTTTGCGCGAGCCGGCGGAGCGCGGCTTCGAGACCTCCAGCGTCCAAGTCGATAGGCACGAGGCCACGGGCGAGCGTCCGGGCGTACTCATCCGCCTCGCGGACGAGGCCGGCGATCTCTTCCACCTCTTCGGCCAACTCGCTAGGATCGATGTCGCTCAGCCGTTCCAGCCGGCGGGCGAGACTCCGAGCAATCAGCCCCGTACCTGTCAGCATTTGACCCAGTCCATCGTGCAGATCCTGCCCGATGCGCCGGCGCTCGCCATCGCTGATTTCGAGGATTTCCTGTTCGAGGCGGCGGCGGTCCGTCACGTCCCGGATGCTGCCGGTGAAGATCCGCCGGTTGCCGATCCGCGTCTCGCTCACGGCAAGGTCGAGCGGAAACGTCGTGCCGTTTTTCCGCTGGCCGACCACTTCGCGTCCGATACCGATGATCTTCCGATGGCCCGTCTCGATGTAGTTGCTCATGTAGCTCCCATGCTCGCTCCGGTAGGGCTCAGGCATCAGGATGCTGATCCGCTTGCCCACCACTTCAGCCTCGTCGTATCCAAAAATCTTCTCCGCTGCGGGGTTGAACGACTCAATGAAGCCTCGCTCGTCGATCGTGATGACGCCGTCGACGGTCGTTTCCAGAATAGCCCGCACCCGAGCTTCACTGTCTCTGAGCCGGGCGAGCATCCGGTTCGACACGGTCGATTCGACGAGCGCGGCGATCAGGAACGCAGGGTCCGAAGTGAGTGGAAGCACGTCGTCTACACCCGCGTTGCGCGCGGCCCGGACGTCTTTGGCCTCGATACACGCAATGACATGACCGGTCGATTCAATGACGAGATCGACGAGATCGTCGTGCCATCCTGCGATCACGAGTGGACTCGCCACGTCGGTGGCATCTGGAATAAAGCTGGCAGCCTCGAGCGCCGAACGCAGACCGTCCGCCGCGGAGCCCACAAGCCGAATGGACATCGGCATGAGGTCCTCTGAAGCGAAGGCATTGAGGGGCGCGGCCGGCTCCACGGGGGAGGACGGCGGCCCGACCTGTCTCTTCTGAGCGATGGGTTCCATGAACGGCAGAAAGGCTATGAGCGCACGGATCGGCCCCACCACAGGGGACCGCAGATGAACAATATGGGCTTCCCCTCCAAGCTGGTGCGAGGGAAACCCCTACATCCACAAGGTCGGCCACAAAGAGGTAGAAATCCCCCACACCCCCGTAAGGATTTCCCCCACATCGCAGACGGGGGTAGGGCCGGCAACTCGGATCAGCAGTGCAGGAGATGTTGCGGGTGTGTAGCTGACGAAGCCGTGAGCGGCACCTTTGCCCCGCTTCTGTCTCAGTCAGCCCCCCTGCCACACCTTCCACTCGTTCCCCGATGGGCGCTACGCTTACTCGGCCGGCTTCACCAGGCACGGCCACCACGATTGTTCGATACGACGACCGGATCGTCCGCTATTTCGTGATAGCGACTGTCATATGGGGGTTCATCGGCATGGCCGTCGGGGCCTTATTGGCGCTGCAACTGCCCTACTGGCAAGCCAATCTGGGCCCGTATCTGACCTTCGGCCGGCTTCGCCCCCTGCACACCAATGCGGTGATTTTCGCCTTTGCCGGCAACGGGATCTTCGCAGCGATCTACTACTCGACGCAGCGGCTCTGCAAGGCGCGCATGTTCAGCGACCTGATGAGCAAGGTGCACTTCTGGGGCTGGCAGGCCATTATCGCCACAGCTGCCATCACCTTGCCGTTGGGCATCACCACCTCGAAGGAATACGCCGAGCTCGAGTGGCCCGTCGACATCGCGATTGCCGTCGTCTGGGTTGTCTTCGCGGTCAATTTCTTCGGGACGCTCTACCGCCGGCGCGAGCGCCACATGTACGTGGCCCTCTGGTTCTACATCGCGACCATCGTGACCGTCGCGGTGCTGCACATCGGCAACAGCCTGGCGATGCCGGCATCGCTGACCAAGAGCTATCCGATCTATGCCGGCGTTCAGGATGCGCTCGTCCAATGGTGGTACGGGCACAACGCCGTTGCCTTCTTTTTGACAACGCCGTTTCTCGGGCTGATGTACTACTTCCTCCCGAAAGCGGCGGAGCGGCCGGTCTTTAGCTACCGGCTCTCCATCGTGCACTTCTGGAGCCTGGTGTTCATCTACATCTGGGCCGGCCCGCACCACTTGAACTACACGGCGCTCCCCGAATGGGCCACGACGCTCGGCATGACGTTCTCGGTCATGCTCTGGATGCCGAGCTGGGGAGGCATGATCAACGGCCTCTTCACCCTGCGCGGCGCATGGCACAAGCTGCGCGAGAGCCCTGTGCTCAAGATGTTCGTCGTGGGCATCACGTTCTACGGCATGGCCACCTTCGAGGGGCCGATGCTCTCGATCAAAAGCGTCAATGGTCTCGCGCACTACACCGATTGGATCATCGGCCACGTGCACAGCGGCGCACTGGGCTGGAACGGCTTCATGACGTTCGGGATGGTCTACTGGCTGCTGCCCAGGCTGTGGCAAACCGAACTCTGGAGCACCAAGCTCGCCAATGTCCACTTCTGGATCGGCACGGTCGGGATTCTGCTCTACGTGCTGGCGATGTACACCTCCGGCGTCACCCAAGGCCTGATGTGGCGCGCCTTCGACGAGGCCGGCCGGCTGCTCTACCCCGACTTCATGGAGACAGTCGTCCAGATCGTACCGATGTACTGGGTCCGCTTGATCGGGGGCCTGATGTACCTCTTCGGCGTGGCGCTGATGATCGTCAACATGGTCAATACCATCCGCACCGCTCCAAAAGATCTCCCTGACCCCGAGGTGGTGGTGGCAGGGTGACGTGGTGTGTGGAGCGTGGCCGTGTGGGTACGTGATGTGCCCCCAACCACCACGCTACCACACAGCACCACTCACCAAACCACACACAACGCACCACAGACCCACACACCCACGCTGTTCCATGCCATTCATCAAAAAAGACGGATTTCACCGCCGGCTCGAAGGGTGGCCGATGGTCTTCACGGTGCTGACCACGTTGGCGATTCTCGTGGGGACGATCGTGCAGTTCGTGCCGGCGTTTTTGATCGACAACAACGTCCCGACCAT
>JBCDHV010000149.1:0-8445 GCA_038749615.1 Bacteroidota bacterium | reverse complement strand
TGTTGCCTACGTCGGGCGCGAGGTGCCGGTGCAGGTCCGCGTGCGAGGCGAAGGCTACGCCGGCCAACGCGCCACGTTGACGCTGTTCGATGGCGACCGCCGGCTCAGCTCGGAATCGGTGACGCTACCCGAAGACAACGCCGAGTTGCCTATCGATCTCTCGTTCGTCCCTGATGTCGAAGGATTGCGCCGGCTCAGTGCATCGGTCACCAATTTCGACGGGGAAGTTACCCTGGCCAACAACCGGATTTCGGCTGCTGTTCGCGTGTTGACCCGCCGGCAACGGTTGCTCCTCGTCTCTGGCTCGCCCTCGCCTGATCTGGCGGCGCTCCGGCAGTTGCTCGGAACGGATGATCAGACGGAGGTGCAGGCCTTCACCCAGCAGGCCCCAGGCCGGTTCTACGAAGGCGCACTCCCGGACACGTTCGACGAGATCGATGCGCTCGTCCTCGCCGGCTATCCCGGTCCCGATGCCGATCCGTCGACCGTCCGTCAGCTTGCCGAACAGGCTGAGGCACAGCGGGTGCCCGTACTCTTTCTCCTTGGCCGGCAGACGGATCTTCGGCTCGTCACAGGTCCGCTCGCAGACATTTTACCGGTACGGCTCGAAACGCCCCGCACGGGTTTCGTCGAGGCGCAATTCGATCTCAGCAGTGCCGGCCGGGTGCATCCCGTCCTGAACCGGAACGAGCCCACGGGGTGGCGCCGGCTGCCTCCGCTTCAGTACAGCGGCAGCACGTGGGCGCCTACGCCAGACGCGCGGGTACTCGCCACCGTCGAGGTGCAAGGTGTGCCGTTGGACGATCCGATGCTGGTGGTGCGTAGCCGCAACGGCGTACGGAGTGCTGCTCTGCTCGGGGCCGGCGTGTGGCGGTGGAAGAACGTACCGGAGGACCTTGCTGCTGTCGAGACCTTCTTTCCGGATCTGTTCTCGAACCTCGTCGAATGGGTAACGACGCAGGAAGACCGCCGGCCGGTGCGCATCCGTCCCGTTCGTGATCTGTTCGGTGGCGGCGAGCGCATTCAACTGACCGGACAGGTCTACGACGAGAGTCTGAACCCCGTCGATGGCGCGTCGGTCCAGATTCAGGTGACCCAACCGGATGGGACGGCGCTTGATTACCAAATGGAAGCGCTCGGAAACGGGCGCTACGTGCTCGATGCCGGGCAACTGCCGGAGGGCGCGTATCCGTTCACGGCAACCGCCAGCCGGGACGGCGAGACGCTGGGGTCGGACCGCGGCCAGTTTGCCGTGGGTGCGCTCACGCTGGAATTTCAGGAGACCCGCGCCGATGCCCCACTGATGCGGCAGATCGCTCGGCGGTCTCAAGGGCGCTTTTTCACGGCGTCGGAAGCGTCTCAGCTCCCTGCGGCTTTGGCCGATGACGGCCGGCTCACACCCGTCGTGCGCACAGAAACCCGCGAAGACGAACTCTACCGGCGGGCGTGGTTCCTGGCGCTCATCGTCACGCTTTTGGCAGCCGAGTGGTTTCTGCGGAAGCGCTCTGGCATGGTGTGACGCCGGCAGGGGGTGACGCCGGCGGTAGGTGCGGGCGGACAGCTGCGAAACGATTTATGTCGCCCGTGGAAGGAGCCTGGAATGCATTTCTGCGTTGCGGAATAGATATTCCACCCTGTTCCGTTCCCACATCGCTCCTGTCCAACACCACGTCACCACCATGGCCGTTGCTTCCCGCATCCTGAAACCGATTCCTTTCACGCACAACCCTCGGCCCACGTTGGGTGTCGAAATCGAGGTGCAGGTGGTGGACCCGCGCACGCACAACCTCGCTGCCGGCTCGCTGGATATTCTAGAACGGTTCGGCGAGAGCCCGCACTTGAAGCAGGAGCTCACGCAATCGACCGTCGAGGTGATCACGGGCGTGTGCGCTGACGTGGACGAGGTCGAGCAAGACCTGCGGGCGACGTTCGAGAAGCTCTATGAGGTCGGCGACGATCTCGGCTTTTTGTACGCTGCCGCCGGCACGCACCCGTTTGCCCAGTGGCGAGAGCAGAAGATCTACCCGAACGAGCGGTACCAGGACCTCGTCGACCGGGTGCAATGGCCGGCGCGCCGGCTCCTGATCTACGGGCTGCATGTTCATGTGGGACTGCAATCGGGCGAGAAGGCCATCGCGATTTGCAATGGGCTGACAGCGTACATCCCGCACTTGCTTGCGCTGTCGTCTTCCTCGCCGTTCATCGACTTCGAAGACACCGGGCTCGCCTCGACGCGCGCCAAGATCTTCGAGGCCATGCCGACGGCCGGCTTGCCGTTCCGGCTCAACAATTACAGCGAGTTTCAGATGTTCATGAACTCGCTGCTGAACGCCAATGCGATCTTCAGCATCCGCGAGATCTGGTGGGACATCCGGCCTCACCCGGGCTTCGGGACGCTGGAAATCCGCATCTGCGACTGCCCGTCGACGCTCTGGGAACTGCTAGCGCTCACGGCGCTCGTCCAGTGCCTCGTCGTCTGGCTAGACCACTGCTATGACAACGGCGCGATGCCCGAGCTGCTGAACCCGTGGATCGTCCGCGAGAACAAGTGGAGAGCCTGCCGCTGGGGCATGGATGCCAGCGTGATCGTCGATAACAAGGGCACCCAAGTCAAGCTCGGCGATGCCGTACCGGACCTCGTCAACCGCCTGTCTGGCGTGGCCGAAGACCTCGGCTGCGCGCGCCATCTCGCCGGCATCAACCGCATCCTCGAAGAGGGCGCTTCCTACCAGCGCCAACGTAAACTGTACGAGCGGACCCACAGCTTCCGGGACGTCGTGCAGGATTTGTCCGTCCAACTGCGCGAGAGCTTCAGCTAGGGCCAGAAGCTGTTCTGGATCAGGTAAAGGGGAACAGGTGAGCGGCAAGGTTCATTTCTGGGTCCTTCCCCTCTGTGCACTTCCCTAACGTCCACCCGTATGCCCATTTCGTACGCACGTGCAGATCTACCTGCGCTGCTGGTTCAGATTCGCCGTCACCTTCATGCGCATCCGGAAGTCGGATTCCAGGAGGTTCACACGGCGAAGTACATCCGGCGCGTGCTCGAAGCGTTCGGGCTGGAGACGACGGGGCCGTTGGCCGGCACCGGGCAGTATGTAGAGATCGAAGGCGCGCTACCAGGGCCGGCGATTGGCTACCGGGCCGACATCGACGCGCTTCCGATTCAAGACTTGAAGCAGACCTCGTATGCGTCGGTCAACGATGGGGTCGCTCACCTCTGCGGGCACGACGCGCACACGGCCGTGGCCATCGGCGTAGCGCTGGCGCTGCACGAATGGCGCGATCAACTGCGGGGGCGTGTCCGCATCTTCTTCCAGCCGAACGAAGAAGGGATGCCGTCTGGCGCGCCGAAGATGATCGACGCCGGCGTCCTAGACGGTCTCGACGCCGTGCTGGCGATTCATGTGGACCCGACGCTGCCCGTCGGCCAGTTTGGACTCAAACCCGGCCCGGCTGGCGCGGCGGCCGACGCGTTTCTCGTGCGGGTGAAGTCGGGGCATACCGGCCACTCTGCGCGTCCGCACCAGACGATTGACACGGTCTGGGTAGCGAACCAGATCATGAACACGCTCTACCAGATCGTTGGGCGCGTGCAGGACGCTCGGAATTCAGCCGTGCTGAGCGTGTGCCGGCTGCGGGCGGGGTCCGCGTTCAACGTGATCCCGGCAGAAGTGGAATTCGCCGGCACACTCCGCTGTATTGATTATGACGATCAGGTCCAACTCCGCGCGCAGTTCGAGCACACCTGCCGGCACATCGCGGATTTGTATGGTGCCGACATCGACATCGAGTTGAATGTGGGGTCACCGCCGGTCTACAACGACGCCGGCCTGATCGACCTTGTCCGTAGCACCATCCACGAGCGTTTCAGCTCCGACGCCGTGCACGACATCCTCTTGCCCAGCATGGGGGCCGAAGACTTCGCCCACTACGGCCGGCACATCCCTGCGGCTCTGATCCGCGTCGGGACCTCCAGCGGCCCCCTGACCTCCTACCCCCTCCACGACGCCCGCTTCGACCTCGACGAGAAAGCCCTCCCCCTGGCCGTCGAACTCATGGCGTACTCGTTGCTCCGCTTTGCTTCGCACGTGGAGAAGGGGAACGGGGGAAAGGGGGGTGCCGAAGTCAAAGAGTCGCCGCGTGACCGAGTGGATGGGAATGGCCGAAGCATGTCTAGCGGCTAACCCACTCGTCCACTCATCTGCGTGGCCACACCTCCACGCGACCACACTAGAGTGCTGGTTTCACGAACACTGACGCCCATGACCCGGCGTACAGCTTCAGCGTGTCTGGAGAGACAGCCAAGCGGTATGTGCCGGCGATGAGGGGCGGGGAGATGGCGGTGCCGTTGGTTTCGCAGGATGGTCCCAGTCTGCCAGTTGGGCTGAACCGGATGCGGTCGTTATCGAGAGTGTAGCTGCCGGCCGTGCGTCCGCAGGAGTTCCATGCTTCGAACGTCGAGTCTGCGAAGGACAAGTGGTACGAGACGTGGATGCCCTGACTTCTCGGTCGGTCGATGGCGAGGGTCCAGGTGCTCGCTTGCAAGGCTTCCAAGTCCAGCGGCATGGGCCCGGCCCGACGGTACGCCAAGACAACAGTGCCGGCAGAATCTTCCAGGACCAGGCGCTCTCCGCCGGCCAACACGCGAAGCCGAGTTGTTGCAGCGAACGCGCGGTCGATCTGTGCGGCCACGTCTCCGACACGTCGAGGGCATCCGAGCAGCGTGCTGTACGCCCGGCTCGTGCGAAAGCCGAAGGTCGAAGAGGTTGCCGGCTCAAGTAAAAACCATCCTCCCATCCCGTTGCAGCCCGGTTCGAGGCCAAACCTGCTGAGTAGATCGGAAGCGTCCAGCAGTGGCGGAGCGGATAGGCTGAGAGGGAAGTACGTGTGAGGCGGAGTCGGTTGGTCCCCGATGTGCGTGAGCTGCCACTCTGTGCCGTCGAGCACCGTAGACGGAGGAGAGGGAAGAGCACGGAACATCGCGAGGATCCGGCCGGACTCATTCAGAAGCTGAAGGTACTGGGCATCCGTCCGAAAACTTCGAGTCTCTCCGAGCACGCGGTACAATTGCCTCGCCCACGCCCGGTCTTCGTTGGAAGGAATTCGAGAGGCCCGGTAGGTTGGAGCCAACCGGAGAGAATCGCTGGCTAGCCGGTACGGAAACCACACCTTGCCGACGCCGCTGTGGCCGGCGACCATCGTCCACTCTTCGTATGTGTCTGGATAGACGTCGCCCCATTGGCTACGCGCAGCCGGGTACGTCGTGAACCGAATCACGGACAGCGTGCCGGCTTCCGGGCTGGCGCCTTCGATGTAGACTGCCATCCACCACGGCTCCTGGAGCGGCAACGAGCCGTCGCTTACCGGGCCAGGATTTGCCGAAAGCACAAGGAGAGCCCCAGGTGGGCGCTCGGAGTCCTGCATCGCGCGCGTCCGTTCACGAATGGCACGTTCAGCTGCATCTGCCTGGGTAAACACGGCCGGATCGGTGATCGCCCGGAGATCTTGTGAGGAGTTCCTGCACCCAACCAGCAACGTTACGAGCAGGAGTACGGAGCACACGGTCGACCTGGAGTACATCAAGGAGCGGGTATTGCGCTAAGACCTGTTAGGTATCTACGGAGTATAGCCACCACGCCTCTACCCAATCACGTGACCACGCTTGCACGCCTCAACAAAAAAAGCGCCCTCGGCGAGGCGCTTTTTTGTACCGAAGGTCGGACTCGAACCGACACGCCCGAAGGCACGGCATTTTGAGTGCCGCGTGTCTACCAATTCCACCACTTCGGCAAGGATGGCGAACACGAAACATACGGTGCCGGCGCAACGCGCAGCAAGCCGTTTGATGGGAATTCGTGGGAATGTGTATCTTAGGGCCTCGCCGCCGAGGCAGCGGCGAAGGCGTGTGGTTGCTGAGTATCATCCACACGTGCTCACAAGGAGGCAAACCAACATCTACACTCAAGAGATCGATGAGTGGTCCGCAGGAGGCAAGCGGGCGTGCTCGGTCGGGTTGGCGAGGCTGGGTAGACCGGCTGTTCACACCCGTCGACATTGCGTCGCTCGTGTATTTTCGCATCGTGTTCGGAGCCGTGATGCTCTGGGAGGTGACACGCTATTTTCAGCACGACTGGATCCGCCGGTACTGGATCGAGCCGGCGTTCAACTTTACGTACTACGGGTTCGAGTGGGCGAAACCGTTGCCCGGAGACGCGATGTACGGGCTGTGGTTCGCGCTCGGGTTGTGCGCGCTGGCGATCATGGTTGGCTTCGCCTACCGGGCGGCGACCGTCCTGTTTTTCCTAGGATTCACGTACTCGTTTCTGCTGGAGCAGGCGAGGTACCTGAACCATTTCTACCTCGTCTCGCTGATCGCGTTTTTGATGATCTGGCTGCCGGCGCACCGGCGCTGGTCGTTGGATGCACGCGCCAACCCGAAGCTGCGGACGGACACCGTGCCGGCGTGGACGCTCGGGATTTTGCAGTTTCAGATCGCCATCGTCTACTTCTTTGGTGGCGTGGCGAAGCTGAATCCGGATTGGCTGCAGGCCCGACCCATTGGCCGGTGGCTCGCGGCCCGTGGGGATCTGCCGCTCGTCGGGCCTTGGCTCGAAACGGTATCGGCCGGCTACTTCTTTGCGTACTCGGGCCTGCTGTTCGATCTGCTCATTGTGCCGGCGCTGCTCTGGAAGCGGACGCGCGTTTTGGCTTTCCTCGCTGCGGTCGGCTTCCACCTGACGAATGCAGTGATCTTCGAGATCGGCATCTTTCCCTGGTTTGGGCTGGCGGCCACGGCCCTCTTCTTTCCGCCTGATTGGCCGAGGAGGTTCGTTGGGTGGGCCGGTGGTTTGGTGGGCCGCATACCCGCTACGCCTTCGGTGGGAGCAAATGGGCGTGGCCGTTTTTCGCCGATGTATCGCCGTGCCGTTCTGGCCTTTGTGCTGGCGTGGGGCATCGTTCAGGTTGGGTTGCCGCTGCGGCACTGGATGTACCCAGGTTCACCGAGTTGGACCGAGGAAGGGCACAACTGGGCCTGGCACATGAAGCTCCGCAGCAAGAAGGCCACGGCGACGTTTACGGTTCAGGATACCCAGTCAGGCCGGATCGAGATCATCGATCCGACCCTCTACCTGACCCGGTGGCAAGCGCGGAAAATGTCGAGCCGGCCCGACATGATCGTCGAGTTTGCGCACCATCTCGCGCAAAAGGCAGAAGGAAGCGGCTGGCACGAGCCGGCCGTCTACGCCCGCGTCGAGGCCTCGCTGAACGGCCATCCGTCCCGTCTCCTCATCGACCCGACCGTGAACCTGGTAACCGTAGACCGAAGCTGGAAACCAGCCGATTGGATCAAACGGTAGGCTGCGCGTGGTTCGTGGTCCGTAGATGTGTGGTTCGTGGTAGGATATTGGGAGACCCAGCGCAAATCTTCCGCGCAGATACACACCACGTATTTACGTACAACGAACGACGCATCTTCTGATTCATCAGAAGATGCTCTCCGGTGAAACAACCTCCAAGCCGGCGCGGTGCCCTGTACCATCGAACACCACATCTCCGGCTGCTGTGGTGAGCCTGACGTGTACCGACGCGCTGACCGTTTCCTCAACAACTGGGACCATGCCCTCGGGACGCGGCCCGAGCAGTTCAGCGCCAGGTGCCCGGCGTGCCGTGATCTCAAGGACGTGATTGCGGCTTTTCATGGACCACTCGACATCTTCGTCGGTGACATGCAGGCGCGTGGTCTCGGCACCGGTGTAGGTGGCGAACCGGTAGAGCGTACCGGCATGCCAGAAGCCGACGATGAATCCAGGAAACGTGGTGCGCCACCAGGGAATGCGCGCGATGCTGGCCGTGAGCGAGGTGCCGGCATGGCCCTCGAATCCGTTCGTTTGCATCCACACCCAGGCCCGCGGAAACCGCCGGCCCCAGTCCTTTTCGGTGTAGCCTCGCCCCCCTGAGAAGTCGACAGCCTCCCCGTCGATCTGCACCGAGCCGCTCAGCCCATGATCCAGGCTCACGACGCCGTGGTAGCACTCCATCGTCGGGACCCAGGCGTACCAGCCCATGATGCCGGGGCTTCGCCACGTGACGGGCCAGGGAACGGGGTTTTCGAAGCGCACCTCACCGGCCAGCCGGCCTTCGGGGGCATCTAGGTCGAGCGTCATCCCGCCGGCATGAAACCGGCTCGTGCCCACCCGCACATCGAACCGGTCGGTTGCGCCCTCGAATGCCTCGACGGGATATCGGGCGTACCAACGCTTCCGGCCGTCCGTCGCCTGGATAAATGCATGCCGGCTCGCTGGATCTTCGCCGAGATAGATCCCCGGAATAACCGCAAGCGTCCGCTCGCCCCCCGGATCGTCCAGCTTCACATACCACCCTTCAAAAAACGGAGGTTTCGCCCGCCGGCCGTGGTACCCCTCAGGATGGAAGATCATGGGCTCG
>JBCDHV010000148.1:0-8453 GCA_038749615.1 Bacteroidota bacterium | reverse complement strand
TCAGCGATGTAGTCCTGCCGAAGCAGAAACATGCCTTGGATCACCAGAAACCCCTGCGTACTCACGATCAGCGCGAGAACGATCACCATCCGGGCCGTATGACGGAAGATCGACAAAGGAGGGGGTACGGGTGAAAAGGCGATGTGAGGAGAGCACAAACATACGGGAACACCATTTGTTAGGTTCGCTTCGTGTTGCCGGCTGGGGCTGAAATCGTTGTGAACGGCGGGGTGTGGGACCTGCTCGCGAGGGCTGGGTCGTCCGCTTCGCGTAGTGCGTTTCGGGCGCTCGGGTTGAAGACCCGTTCGCGGCGGATCTGTCAACCCGCTTCGCGTAAGGCGTTGTGGCGCTCGGGTTGAAGACCCACTCGCGAGAACTGGACTGCCCGCTTCGTGTGGAGAGAGTGCTGCGCTTGGGATGAAGACCCGTTCGCGAAGGGCCTCTGTGGCTGCATGCGCAGAAGACGATTTAGGCGCTCAGGGTGAAGACCCATTCGGGAGGTGGCGCTGAGTTGCGCATCTGCTTTGGGGGAACTCTGGCCCTCAGGGTGAAGATTTCCGTTCCGGCCTGCCATAGCGTTCAGGTTGCCCTTCACCGCGCAGCGGTCTTCACCCCGAGCGCCAGAAGCTTCTACGCGAAGCGGACGGCCTAGCTCTCGCGAGCGGGTCTTCACCCCGAGCGCCAGAAGCTTCTACGCGAAGCGGACGGCCTAGCTCTCGCGAGCGGGTCTTCACCCTGAGCGCGACCAACCCTCCGCGCGAAAGCGACCAGATCGGTCCATCGCGAATGGGTCTTCCTCCCCGAGCACCGAAACCGCACATACGGGCAGAAAGGCCTCCCGCGAGCAGGTCACCGAAGTTGCACGTCTTGCAGATGTGGCAGATGTTGCAGCACGTAGATTCACATCACCCTGCGACAGATCGCTTCCATGCTTCGCTTTCTCCTGATTCTCCTGCTGCCAGCTTCTGTTTGGGCGCAGACGCTCACCATTGCTGAGAAAACCGTCGGCTTCGACTGCAAACCGGGCTTCGTGACGGTATGCTGGGACGCCAGTGCCGGCAAGGTCTGGCTGGATATCGAGCGGTTCGACGAGGACTTTCTCTACGTCAATTCCCTGCCGGCGGGTCTCGGGTCGAACGACGTCGGGCTCGACCGTGGGCAGCTAGGCGGCGAGCGCATCGTGCGGTTCGAGCGGATTGGCAACAAGGTCTTGCTCGTGCAGCCCAACCTGGACTACCGGGCCGTCACGGACAACGCGGCGGAGCGGAAAGCCGTCGAGGATGCCTTCGCCGAGAGCGTGTTGTTCGGCTTCGACGTAGCAGCTGAGACCGACGGGCGGGTGCTGGTGGATGCGACGGCGTTCGTCGTGCGGGATGCGCATGGTGTGGTGCGCCGGCTCAAGAACACACGGCAGGGCAGCTTCAGCCTCGAAAAATCGCGTAGCACGCCTTATCCGGCCAACATCAAGGCGTTTCCCGACAACACCGAGATGGAAGCCCGGTTGACATTTACGGGATCGGAGCCCGGCCGCTTCGTGCGTCAGGTTGCAGCCGACCCAACCTCGTTCTCGGTCCGGGTCCGGCATTCGTTCGTCCGGCTGCCCGATGCCGGCTACACGCCTCGCGAATTGCATCCGCAGAGCGGCTTCTTCGGCATCACGTACGTCGACTATGCGACGCCCATCGGGACGCGGAAGGAGAACACGCTGATCGTTCGGCACCGGCTTGAAAAGCAGGACCCAACGGCCGAGATGAGTCCGGCCGTGGAGCCTATCGTCTACTACCTCGATCCCGGAACGCCGGAGCCCGTGCGGGGCGCGCTGCTCGATGGCGCTCGCTGGTGGGCGGCGTCTTTCGAGGCGGCCGGCTTCACCGATGCCTACCGTGTCGAAGTGCTCCCGGATACCGCTGATCCGATGGACGTACGCTACAACACGATTCAATGGGTCCACCGGGCGACACGAGGCTGGAGCTACGGCGGCTCCGTCGTCGATCCTCGGACGGGCGAAATCATCAAGGGGCACGTCACCCTCGGCTCGCTTCGGGTCCGGCAAGATTATCTGATAGCGGAGGGCTTGCTGGCTCCATACGACGGCACGTTCGACTCGGAAAACGATCCGATGCTCGAACTCGCCCTAGCCCGCATCCGGCAGCTTTCGGCACATGAAGTCGGGCATACGTTGGGCATCGCGCACAACTTCGCTGCATCGACGAACGGCCGCACGTCGGTGATGGACTATCCGGCTCCGCTTGCTACGGTCGGAACGGACGGGCTCGTGGATGTGAGCGCCGCGTACGCCACCGGCATTGGCGCGTGGGACACCCAGGCAGTGAAGTATGGCTACGGGGTGTTCGAAGACGAACAGGCCGGCCTCCAAGCCGTGCTGGACGAGACCCGAGCCCTCGGCCTCCGCTACATCACCGATAGCGATGCCCGGCCGATGGGCGGTGCGCATCCAGTCGCACACCTCTGGGACAACGGGACGACGGCCCTCGAGGGGTTGAGCACGGCGATGGCCGTTCGTGAGGTGGCCTTGCGGCGCTTCAACGAGAATGTGATTCGCGAAGGCCGGCCGCTCGCCATGCTCGAAGAAACGCTGGTGCCGCTCTACCTTGGGCACCGATATGCAGTGGAGGCCGCCGTCAAACTTGTGGCCGGCGCTGACTACGACTACACGGTGCGCGGCGACTCGGCGACGACCGTGGTGCCTGTGCCGGCCGACGTGCAGACGCAGGCGGTCGATCAACTGCTTGATGTGGTGACGCCTCGCGCCTTGCGTATGCCGCCGGCCGCGATGGACCAGATTCCGCCGCGCCCCCCTGGTTTTCCATCGACGCGCGAGCTCTTCGATGGGCATACGGGTCTGTTGTTCGATGCCATAGCGCCGGCCCGTACGGTGTCTGACTTGGTGTTCAGCTTGCTCACGCATCCACAACGCGCCGCCCGGCTGGCATACCAGCCCATCGCCGACCCCCAGCTTCCGGATCTCAACGATGTGCTCATGACGGTCCGCCGGCGGGTGTTCGACGTGGACCTCCCGCGCAACGCCTACGATGCTGAACTCATGCGCACCGTGCAGCGTGCTTGGGTCGATGCCTTGCTGAGGCTGGGCCAGACGGACGACACCGCGCCGGCCGTCCGCGCGATCACCGCGCACCACCTGCGTGCCTTGGAAGCCTTGGCCGAAGCCTCCCCCGGCCGCGATGTGCCCTCGCAAGCCCACCGCATCCAAATCCGTGACGACATCCGCCGTTATCTCGATGCCAACCTCGAACAGCTCGATCCCATCGAATCCTTGACGGTGCCGCCGGGTTCGCCGATTGGCGGGCAGTAGAGGGTGGTTGTTGACCCGCTCGCGGGGGGCCTTTCTGTTCGCACCGGCGTTTTCGGCGCTCGGGGTGAAGACCCGCTCGCGGGCGCCTGATCATCTGCTTCGCGTGGGGCGTTTTCAGCGCTCGGGGTGGAGACCCGTTCGCGCTGGCCCGGTTTGGTCGCTTTCGCGCGGAAGGTTCGTGGCGCTCAGGGTGAAGACCGCTTCGCGGTGAAGGATCGTCTGGATAGTGTGCCCAGCTGAGCGGAAAATCTTCACCCTGAGGGCCACAGCAGTGCTCCGCGACTGCGGACAGAAATGCTCATCCCGAACGGGTCTTCACCCCGAGCGCCAAACGCTCATCACGCGAAGCGACCGAGCACGTACCCGCGAGTGGGTCTTCACCCTGAGGGCCAGAGAGCCAAAACCGCATCTGCGGATGTCAGCTTCCATCCCGAATGGGTCTTCACCCCGAGCGCCACGGCGTTCTGCACGAATGTGATCTGCCAAACTCGACGCGAGCGGGTCAATCCCTAACCCACCAACCCACCGATGAGCCCCTTCGTAAAAATCTGCTGCATCTCCAGTGTTGAGGAAGCGCACAGGGCCATCGAGGCCGGCGCGTCAGCGCTGGGGTTGGTCTCAGCGATGCCGAGCGGGCCGGGCGTCATCGGCGAGGATGCGATTGCTGAGATTGCCGCTACCGTTCCACCGCCGATCTCGACGTTTCTGCTGACGAGCCGGCAAGACGCAGCTGGCATCATCGAGCAGCACCAGCGATGCCGGACTTCCGTGATTCAATTGGTCGATGCGGTGGAAGCATCTGAGTTGAACATGCTACGAGACGCACTTCCGGGCGTCCGGCTCGTGCAAGTCATCCACGTTCTTGACGAGACGAGCGTCGAAGAGGCCTGTTCGGTTGCGCCACACGTCGATGCGCTCCTCCTGGATTCCGGTAACCCGAACCTGACTGTAAAGCAACTCGGTGGTACGGGAAGAACGCACAACTGGGCGCTCAGCCGGCGCATCGTCGAGACGTGCAGGACGCGCGTCTTTCTTGCCGGCGGGTTGCGCCCCCACAATGTCGCTGAGGCTATCAACCAGGTTCGCCCGTGGGGGATCGACCTCTGCACTGGCGTGCGCACCAACGGAACGCTCGATCAAGAAAAGCTGAACGCCTTCTTCGCCAGCGTCCGCCGAGCCGGTTAGGCCGCACGTCGCGCGCTCCTCCAGCCGACCCACACGCGTCCACTCATCCACTCGATCACCCCTCAACGCCTCCACAAAGACACAGGGGCCTGCCGGATAAATCACCCGACAAGCCCCTGCTGGTGGTGGAAGCTCACTCCCTGCAGTCGTCTGCACGGCTTCCGCCTGTACTCAGGTCTGCGTTTACCGCCGGCTCAGCCCGTAGACGATCTTGCGGATCGTGTCAAACTGGAGGTAGCCGTAGCTCTCGCGAAGCTGCTCGATGGCCTCGTAGGCTGGGACGCCCTGCTTCCGCATCCGCTTGAACTGCTTCCGGATTTGGAAGTCGCGAATGGCCTTCTCGGAGAGCAATTTGTGCTGCGCCAGAGTGGCGTACACGTCGTCACTGATGAGGCCTGCGAGGGGGTTCTTGGAGGATGCGGTCATCTCAACCATGGCGTGCGAGCGGTGTTGCGGTGGAGAGAAAATCGAAGCTGACGATAGCCAATCCAGCCCCTCGTAACCGGCAGAAACCCGGCGAACCGTCATAAACATGCCCCAAACGGTCGTTACACGCCGGTAACGATTCTGCACGCAGGGCGTATCACCACTTGAACACTCAGAAATGAACAGTTTTGGATTATGCGGCAGGTTTTGGCAGGACTGACTCTCTTTCTGGGTGCCACGTTTGCGGTGGCTCAATCCGCCCCCGTGCCGGCTGACTCCTCGCAGGCCGTCCATTCGGATTCCTCCGACACCCACACGCGGGACGAGGTATGGCGGCCCATCACCACCGAAGCCGGCGTAGAGATTTCCTACCTGTTTTATGAGGAAGGAAATGGCGCGAACGATGGGGTGGTGGTCCGCCTCGTCAACACGAATGACCATTCGGTGACCTACCGATTCCAGATGTTGTTCAAGGCCGGCGAACGCCGCGAGGAGGCGTCGGTATCTACTGGTACCCTAGCAGCAGGCGAACTGCGCACCGGCTCCATGTCCGACTTATGGTGGGTCCCGTTCGAAGCCGGCGAGACGATCACGGAGGTCGGCATGCGCGGCCTGCGGGTTGAGCGCGTCGCAATTTAGAAACTGCTTCGGGTTTCAGTTTGGAACGAGCTGAGTGCAGCCCAAAACTGAATCCCGGAAGCGTCTCCTAGGCGAAATCCGGGGCCGCGCCGCGCTACGCTGAGGGGCCAGAGGAAAATCGGTAAGCGAGCGTCATCGTATGCGTGCCGTCGGGTGACCGTCCGATCTCGACCTCGCCGGTGAGGCCTTCCAGGCCGCCGGTCCCGGACCCTGGCACGACGTGCCCAAACGTACGAGGTGGCATCCCTGGACCCATGAGTCCGCCGTGCTGAATGACAAAACTTCCCGTTTGCCCGGCAAGCCGCCCCGTGATGCGTTCGCTTACGACATACCCTGCACCAGCATCAGGCCGGCTCATGCCACAAAACAGCCCCTCGCCTTCACTCGTCCCTTCGAGATCTCCATCGCGAAACGTCTTGCGGATCACCACTCGGGATAACTCTGGGCCTGCATCGGGTTCATCGTAGGAAGCTGGGTCCCAGCCGGTAACATCGAAATAGGTCAGGGCTTTCATGTCGTTCGAGGGCATGGCATGTATCGTCTCGTGATTATGAGGAAGCAGGCGCAAAAAGGGTAGATAGACCGACGTCAGGGCTGGTAGAAGATACTGGCGATGTCGCACGTGCTGGCAAGCCAGATTCCACGCGGGTCTGTTCTTCTCCGCTTGCCACAACCGGCCGGCGCGCCTTAATGTGAGACGCTGTTGCTCTCCACCACCACGCCTCGCACCATGCCTTCTTCTCGCCGGCAGTTCATGTCGTATTTCAGTGCCGCCGGTCTGGGCGGAACGTTGTTTCCTGGGACGCTCTGGACGCTCAGGCATGCAGCAGGCCAGCAAACGTCCGACGATGCGCCCATCACGGTCGGGATGATCGAGCAGGCCGAGCAGATCGCCGGCCTCACGTTTTCGCCAGAGCAGCGGGAGCTGATGGTCGAGGACGTAAACGATAACCTCGACGCCATTCTTGCCTTGCGCGAGCGTCCGCTCCCGAACGAGACGGCCCCGGCGCTGATCTTCGACCCTGCTCGGCTCGTACCGGTCCCGCCGGCTGGCCCAACAACCGTCGATTGGCAGGCTCCGGGCGTCTCGAAGCCGGCGTCGAGCGAGGCACTCGCGTTTCTTCCAGTGACGGAGCTTGCCGCATTGATGAGAGCCGGCGAGGTCACCTCGGTCGAGCTGACGCGGCTTTATCTGAGCCGGCTCAAGCAGTACGATCCCGTACTCAAGTGCGTGGTGACGCTAACCGAGGAACGGGCCCTCCAGCAGGCCGCCGAACGCGATGCCGAATTGGCCGCCGGCACTTGGCGCGGTCCGTTGCACGGCATCCCGTGGGGCGCGAAAGACCTGCTGGCCGTCGAAGGATATCCCACTACCTGGGGGGCAGTGCCGTACCAAAATCAAGTGATCGACCAAACGGCCGAGGTCGTCAAGCGGCTCGATGAGGCCGGCGCGGTGTTGGTCGCGAAGCTGACGCTCGGGGCGTTGGCTTGGGGCGATGTCTGGTTCGGTGGGCGGACGAACAACCCGTGGAACATCGAACAGGGATCGAGCGGGTCGTCGGCCGGCTCTGGATCGGCCGTGGCGGCCGGGTTGGTCGGGTTTGCACTGGGAACGGAGACGCTCGGCAGCATTGTGTCGCCCTCGACGCGCAACGGTGTGACGGGGCTGCGCCCAACGTTCGGGCGGGTGAGCCGGCACGGGGCCATGGCGCTCTCGTGGTCGATGGACAAGATCGGACCGATGGTGCGCCACGCCGACGATGCTGCCCTCGTGTTCGCCGCCATCCACGGGCAGGACGCCAACGATCCGTTCTCGCGCGACGCGGCGTTCACCTGGCCGGTAGATCCGAAATCACTACGCGTCGGGTATTTCGCCCGCGCCTTCGAGGCCGAACGGCCCAACGCCAACGTCGATGCGGCCGTACTCGACGTGCTGCGCGGAGCTGGTTTCGAGTTGCAGCCCATCGACTTGCCGGCCAATTATCCATTGAATGGGCTCCTACTGACGCTCGGCGTCGAAGCAGCGGCTGCGTTCGATGACCTGACCCGCTCCGGCGGCACCGATGCGATGGTTCGCCAAATCCGTAACGCCTGGCCGAACGTATTCCGAACGTCACGGCTCGTGCCGGCGGTCGAATACGTCCAGGCTAACCGGCTTCGTACGCAATTGCTGCACGAGGTCGAGCGCGTGATGGAGGCGGTCGATGTCTTCGTCACCCCAAGCTTTGGCGGCGGCGTGTTGCAAATCACCAACCTCACCGGCCACCCGACCGTGGTGGTCCCAAACGGCTTCCTGCCCGTCGAAGACGCCCCCGCCGGCTCCCCACGCCGGCAACCCACGAGCATCAGCTTCGTCGCCGGCCTCGACAAAGACGCCGCCGCTCTATCCGTAGCCGCCGCCTACCAAGCCCAAACCGACTTCCACCGGCGGCGGCCCCCGGTGGGGTAGAGGAGTAGAGGCGTGGTCAGGTGGAAGAGTTGATGAGTGAGCTGGTTGAGGAGTGGGTCGCTGGCTTGTAACACGGGCTTTGCTTTTCACTCATCAACCTCTCCACTTGACCACCCTTCCACGTGAGCGAAGCAAACCCTCCACCTGAGCGAAGCGAATCAAAGGCTCGGTAGTTCGCTTTCGCTCATGGTGGCGGCTTCTTCGGGGGAGCGGGAGAGGTAGCGCTCGACCTTTTGGTTGGTGCGGAGCAGCCGGTTCATGAAGAACGTTGGCGCGAGGCGTTTGAGGCGCCAGAGCAGAGCCGATTGGCGGGGGTAGAGGATGTGGATCTTCCGGTTGCCGGCAGCGCGGAGCGTGTACTGGGCAACTTCCTGCGCCGTCACGCCCGATGTGGTGACGAGGCGTTCGGTGAGGGCACGC
>JBCDHV010000147.1:0-8486 GCA_038749615.1 Bacteroidota bacterium | reverse complement strand
TCCATCAGGTCAGAGACCGTGTACTCGAACGTCGTCGTTGGGTTGAACGGGTTCGGGTAGTTGTCGCTGAGCGAGATCGTCGTCGGGATTTCGCCGGCTACTTGCTCGACGCTCGTAGCAACGGGGTTGCCTTCGAACGGATAGCCACCGTCTGGCGTCGAGTTCTGGTAGGTTTCAGCCGGGAAGGCCCACTCAGCCGGCCACGTGCCGTCGGCGTTGGCATTGATGAACCGCGTACGGCGGCGGCCAATGCCGGACGTGCTGCCTTCTTCCTCTGCCGTGTACGCGCCGGTCTGGCCGTACTGGTAGAGGTACTGAATGCCGCTGTACGTCGGGCCAGCCACCGGGAGCATGCCCGTGAAGATGCCGTCACCGTCATCGTCCGTCAGCTGGAAGAGGACGTCGGTGTCGTCACCGGCCGGAACTTCGAGAAGAACCGTACCATCGACTCGCGTCTGCGTGAATGACCACAGCGGGTCCTGGAACCTCACGAAGACGCTGTCGCCGCCGGCCGGGTTGAACGGCTGGGGCAGCGAGGCATCGAGCGCAGGGTTCATGTCGACTTCGAACATCACACCGACCGACGTGGCTTCGGGGATGATGTTGCCTTCGAGCACGTCGTTGAAGAACTGGACACCGTTGTCCTGCTCGTTGTTCGGATCGCCATCAAACCCAAGGACGCGGTTGGCTCCCGTCGTCGTGATCGGCTCTTCCCAGCCGCTCGGCGGGTCGATGCCAAAGTCGGCGCGGAAGTTTTCGTCGTTCAGGTTCAGGAAGAACTTGTACTGGAGTTCACCACCCGGAACGGCCGTAATCGGAATGGCTGCTTCGAACTCGTTGGCGCCAGGGACGCGGTCGAGCAGGCAGTTGTCCGGGTTGGCACAGCTCCAGCCGTTGAATTCACCGCGGACTTCGAGCGTATCGCCCCGGCCCCGGTCGAAGATGCCGATGGCTTCCATCGGCGCGAGATCGACGGCGAACAGGACGGTCGCTGTTTGCGGGCCGCCTTCGAGAGCCGGCGAGTTTGCGAAGTTCACCCAGTGCAGCGTCGTGTCTGAAGACGGAATCGTGAACGAACGGTTGTCGCTGCTTTCCCATCCTTCGTTACCGACGATGAACTTGTACTCCTGCGTCATGCCGGCCAACGAGGCTGGGTAGACTGCGAGACCCGAGTAGAGGTCGAAGCCAGGCTGCGTGTCATTGTCGCCTTCGCGTGAGAGCACGACGTTGTTCGCCCCCCAGTCAAGCGGACCCTGGTTGACCGTATCGGCATCGAAGAACTCGCCGCCTCGAATGGCAATTTCCATCTCGCCGCCACTCTCGTAGCCGGACGTGATGGCCGCTTCCGTGTTCATGTACACACGGAACCAGACACCGATGGAGTCTTCCCCAACGGTGAAGGGACGCCAGTCATACTCTTGGGCTTCTCCCTTGACGAAGAAGTGAGCGGGTAGTTCAACATCGCCCGTACCGGCTTCGATGACCCAGTTATCGCCGTCTTCCCAGCCGCCGATGCCAGCACCGCTCGTTTCGGCTTGGTCCGAGTAGAATTTGAATACCATTTCCTGATCGTCAGGAATCTGGAACGAGGTCTGCCAGTAGTCGCCGCCGACGTTGGCCGGCTCTAGGGTCGAACTTTCGCTCCAGTCGATGGTGTTGCCGTCCGGCAACGTAGCTGGTGCCTCACCGTTAACCGCTCCACGAACTTCGATCAAGCTCATGGTGGAGGTCGTGTCGGGGAGGGTTGCCGTGTTCAGCGTCAGCGTCACGGTGCGTTGCGCAGTCGCGGCCGTACTCAGGCCAAAGACTAGCGCGACCATTGCGAGCCAACGCCACGACGTGGTCGTAGAGTTTTGCATTGGTGGTTGTGTTGGTGTGTGTGGGGTGAGTGGTTACAGTGAGTGTTTGGTGTTTAGTGTTTCGATGGGCCCTGTGAGGATATCCGGCATCGAAACGTGTGTGTTGAAAGTGCGTGTTTGGCGTCTAGCTCTTCGGTTCAGCATACCACTAAACACCAAACACTAAAAACGCGCTCGGGCTTAAAAGCCCAGAGCGATAGTAAACCGGTTTACGCCATCAAAAAATTCCTGAGCTTCGTAGGCATAGTCGACGCCGAAATTCAGGCCGGTGAAGTCATAACGCAAGCCTCCACCAAGCGTAAACGAGCGGGTGTTATCGGACAAGAACAGTTCGCTGTAGCCGGCACGCAGCATCACGAGATCGCCCAGGAAGCCGGCTTCGGCCCCGACGTTCACGTACTGCTCGCTGTTGTTCGGGTTGAGGGCGTCAACAGCCACAGTCAGCCGGCCCTGCTCGTTCTGGAAGACCTCGGTGGCCAAACCGATGCGCATCGTCAACGGCATGTCGAAGGCGTCCGTGCGGAGTTCGGCGCGGTTGCTCTGGTTGTTGCCCTCCGCGTTCGGGTCGATGTCGACCACCACGAGCAGGTCGTCACCGGTGAGGCGGAGCTTGCTGCCGAAGTTCGAAATCGACGCGCCCAACCGGATGCCCCGGAACGGCGTCTCGAAGAGCGTCCCAATGTCGAAGGCGACGCCCGCTGAACTGGAGTTCCAGATCCGCTCGGTGATGTATTTCGCGGAGGCTCCGATGGAGAACCGGTCGGTGAGCGCCCGGGCGTAGGAGAACGCAACGGCGTAGCTGCCGGCCGTGTAGGTTTCGCCCGTGCCGTTCTGGAAATCGACCGTCGTCACTTCCATCTCCGGCGTCCGCATCGCGGTGATGCCGGCGGCAAAGGTCCCATTCCGCGTCGGGACGGCCACGCTGACAAAGTTGAAGTTCATGCCGACGAGCCAGTCGGCGTACTCGGCCGTCAGCGCACCGGAGCGCATTTTCGAGAGGCCGGCAGGGTTCCAGTAGACGGAGGTCCCGTCGTCGACGAGTGCGCTAACGGCATTGCCCATCGCCGTGGCGCGTGCCCCGACGGGAATCGTCAGGAAGTCCGCCGCCGTCGTTCCGCGCTTCGTGACCTCCCGCGTACCCTGGCCGAACTGCGCACTTGCCGGCAGGGCAAGCGCTCCGGCGAGGAGGAGGAAGGTGGTTAGTCTGAGCATGTCTGTGGTTCGTTGGGCGGTTGTTGGTTAGGCGGTTGGGCGCTAAGACCCAGCCGAACCAGTCACTCGTCTCTATTTGATGATCGCGAATGTGCCTTTGGTCTCTCCGATGCCTGGGGCTTCCAGGTGGTAGAGATAGACGCCGTAAGCGACGGTCAGATTGTCGTCAGTTTCGAGGTCCCACGACAGGATGCCGTTGGCCAGATCCGCGGCGGTGACGCCTGCGTTGGAGCCGGCTTGGCGCTCCAGCGTGCGCACCAGCCGGCCACCAGCCGTGAAGATGCGGATGGTACACTCAGGCGGCACGTTCGTGAACTGAATCACGCGCGGCCCACGGCCCGTCGTGAACGGGTTGAGCGGCTCAAAGCGGTTGGTCACCACGTACGGGTTCGGCACGACGCGCACATTCTCTAGCTCGTTCTCGGCCAGCTGGTTGTCGAGCGCCGGCGCGCGAAGGGTGAACTCAAACGTGTCCGTCGAGAGGAACGGTTTCCGGGTGATGATCTCGGCCACGTCGCCCTGGTCTGGGTTCGCCCGGCCGTCGACCACGAAGTTCAGGCTGAACTCCCACGTCACGATCTTTTCGCCCCCGTCATCGCCCACGGCAGTTTCGACGATGATGATCCGGTCACTTTCGGCCGCATCGGGGTCGGCGCTGAAGGTGGCAGGCGTCGTGGCCTCGGGGTCCACGCCGTCACCGGTGAGATCCCAGAACGCGTAGTCGACTTCCTGGCCCGTCGAGGTGTTGATCACCCGGACGTTCGTGGGCCGGCTCGGTAGGGTCGTCCGTCGCCGGACCTGGAATTCTGTCGATTGCCCCTCGCCGTCCCCTACGATTTCGATGCGGTAGTCCGCTGGATTTCGCAAGCCTTTGAGGAAGCCGGCTGCCAGATAAGGCCGCACGGAAATCGGATAGTTGGCCGCGTCATCCCAGCCCGTTTCGCTCTGGTTGACGGTCACGAACTCGTCTGGGAAGAACTGCAACCCAAACCCGAGTGCTTGGCCACGGTCGTCAAAGACCGGGAAGTCTTCGCCTTGCCGGAAGGCCGTCGACTCGCTGATAACCGTCTCCCCGGTATCGATGTCGATCAGTGAGAAGTTCTTCGTCGTCAGCGTGTCCGGCGTGTTGCGATTGCCGAGGCGGAGCGTGTCCTGGAACACCACGCGCAACCGCCGGCCATCGGCAATGGCTTGCGGGTCGAACACGCGGTATCCGATGGTGCTCGACGTGAAGCCCGTCGTCCGTGCGAGCCCAACGAGGTCGGCCGGCACGAGACCAGCAACCGGAGCGGCCGGCGTCACTTGCACGACGTTCGGGCCAGTCTCAATCGAACCGTCTGGGTTGCGGCGGATCCGGATCGGCGTTTCGGTCGGCGGAATGTTGTCCATCGCCGAGCCGAAGTCGTAGGCCGTGACGGCGTAGTAGTATTGAATGCCGTTCGTGACGTCCGTGTCGGTGAAGACCTGGGTCAGGCCGTTGGCATCCTCGCCGGCATCGCGGCTGTTGTTGCCGAGGTAAAACTTGATGCCGTTGATGTCGACCGGGTGGAAGCCACCGAACTGGTTGATCTTGTCGAACTGCGCGATCGGCCGGCGGATGAGCCGGTTGCCGAAGCCGTCCGTGATGACGGTAGCATCCAGGAAGGCGGGGTCCGTCGCCCGGTAGACGCGGTAGCCCTCGAAGTCGAACGGATCGCGGCCCAGGCCGGCGAGGAACTGGTCAAAGCTCTCTTCCGCATCGCTATCCCAGTAGAGCGTCACCTGTCCGTCGCCCGGTACGGCTGTCACGGTCGGCGTGATCGGGGCTTGCGCGAACTGGTAGTCTTCCAGGTAGGCCTGGAGCGCGTTGTCTCGGGAATCGAGCACCTGCTCGGTGTCCTGCCCAATCTGCACACTCAGCGAGATCCGCTCCGTTTGGCCGGCGGCCAACGGGAAGAGGCCCGAGGACACCACGAGATCGTTCTCGCCAGCCTCCGGGATGTTGATGTCGAGGTCACCCGGAATCATGTACGTGAAGTACAGCAGGCGGTCCGACTGCGTGTTGAAGTTGAGCGCGAAGGCTGGGATGATCTGGACGTTCGTAATACCGATCTGATCGGATTCGGAAATGTCCGTCACGTCGATGTTGCGCTCGCCCGGGAAGGCCGTGCCGGCACCCGTCGTCGGGACGCCGTCGCCGTCGCCGTCGTCGCCGCTGAAGCCCACGCCATCGAGGCCGACGTCGTGCAGCAGCGGATTCCAGTCGTTGTCGTTGTCGATGCCATCGGCGCGGCTCTCGTCGATCATCTCGTCGATGCCTTCATCGATGCCTTCATCGATGGCTCCATCGTCATCGTTGTCGATGCCATCGGCGTAGGCGAGGCCGAGATCGTTGGCATCGACGCCGTAGAGCACGATGTCCGTGTTCGGCACGCGGTAGCGGCGGTAGCGGTCAGAAGCCGCAGCGTCGACGATTTCCTGCGTGATCACCGGCGAGCCAGGTTCACTCAGGTACGGGTAGGCCGCCGTGGGCGACTCGTTCGAGCGGTCGTTGTCGATGCCATCGGCAAACGGCCGGCCTTGGTCATCCGGGTCGACACCGATCAAGCCGACGATCGTGCCACCGTTGAGCCGGCGCTGGACCGGATCGTTCTGCGGAGCCGGCGGCCAGCGGCCAAACGAATCGCCAGACGATTGGGCAATCATTTCGGCCGTCACCGTCGGGCCGCCGCGTTCGCCGTCGTCATCGTTGTCGATGCCATCGGCGTAACCGACCCCCGTGCTCTGCGCTTGCTCGCCCGAGAACGGCGTGTAGGTGAGGTTTTCGTCGATGAGGCCGTTGGCGTTGTCGTCGATGCCGTTGGCCGGGTCCTCGCCGTTCAAGAACTCTACCGGCACGACCGGGCTGCTGCACTCGCCTACTTCGGGCTCGCAGTTTACCGTCGAGCCATCGCCGTCGTTGTCGATGCGGTCGAGGGCATTGCCGGGCGTTTCGAGGAAGGCGATGGCGGCTACACCGACCGGGTCGCTCCCGAACGGCTCTGTACCGACACCGTCGGCATCCGTCATGAAGGCCACGTCCTCGAGCACGTCGAAAAACGGGATGTCATCGCTGGAGTCGCCACCGACGAGGTCGGCTAGCCAAACGGAGACCCCGACGCGGTCCAGATCCTTGGTGCCGTCGTTTTTGATGGCGTGCAGGTGGAAGATCACATCGTCGATCAGGATCTGGCTCCAGGCGAGGCTCCGGATTTCACCGACAAGACCAAGCCCTTTACGGGTCGGATCTGTCTCGTCCGGGAAGTACGTCGGGTACCGGTCGTAGCGGTCGTCGCCGATCTTGTAGAAGAACTCCTGGTCGGCATTGAACTGATCACGGCCGAAGAGCCCGCTCCACGAGCCGGCCCAGCCTGGATCTTCGGGCGCGGTGAGCTTGTCCGGCCAGAACGGCGGCCAGGAGGTCGGCTCGTCCGACTGTGCGATCCCGAAATCGGCACCGGCCGGGTTGACGTAGCCCTCGATGGGCTCGAACGTCCACGAGGCATTGGCGTCCGCCGGGTTGGTCCGAAACGAGGCGACATCGACAACGAACAGGTCGTCCCCTTCGTTGCCCACTACCGGCGCACCGACCCACAGCTGGGTGAGCGCGACGTAGATCCGGTTGGTGTTCTTCGGCCATTCGTAGTTGAAGTCACCTGGCGTTCCAGACTGGCCGGTCTGCGCGTAGTTGGTGATCGTCGCCCGAATGTTGTTGCCGTCGATGTTGTCACGCCGGCGCTCGAACGGATCAACCCGTTCGGTGCTGGGCACGTGATTCCGGTCGATGACCCCTTGCGCACCAGCCGGCGCGGCAAGGATCAGGAGGAGAAAAAGTGCGAGAAGTCGCATCAGGAGTTCAAAATGAAGAGGTGGTCGGGGTCGGACCCCCACTGGCATGTGAGTACAGAATTACATCTTGTGCTGGCGGGGGTCCGACCCCTGCGCAGGCCTGGCCGAAGGCCGCTAAAAGCTAAATTCGACGCCGAGTTGGACGCGGCGAGGTTCACGGTAGAAGTTCGGACGCACCCAGAAGCCGGGATCGACGGCCCCCTGGCGGAAGGCTTCGAGCGTCAGATCCGGCTCGCCGGTGTCGCTGAAGACCGCCGTCGGGTTGCGGGCGTCCAGGAGGTTGAAGACCTCCAAGAAAATCTGCGGGCGCACGCCGCCGAAGTCGAACGTCTTGTTGAGGCTCAGGTCAACCTCGAAGGTCGTCGGGATGCGGCGGGAGTTCTGGGCGAACTCGGGCTGCACGTCGTTACCCACGACGGCCGCGCTCGGGAAGCTGGGCGTGTACGGGAAGCCCGACTCCAGCCGGAAGCGCAGCGAGCCCCCATAGCCGGCATACCCGGCGTAGAACGCGCCGGCAAGCTTCTGGCGCTGGTCCCAATCGAGCGGCAGCAGCGCGAGCGTCGGCTGGGCGTTGTTTTGGAGCGCAAAGAATTCGTCTGCCGCATTCGAGTTCGAGCCGTCGACGACCTGGTAGGTGTAGTTCAGGTCGTAGCCATAGCTATCGGCGAACTGCTTCCGGAAGCTGAGGGTGACGCCCCGTGTGTTAGCGTAGTCGCGGTTGGTGAAGACCACGTAGCTCACGCCCGGAAGCGCCGTCTGAATCGGCGTCGAGGTCGAGACCCAGTCGCGTACGTCCCGGTAGTAGCCGGTCACGTCGAACACGAAATCGCCAAAGCCCTGCTTGAACCCGATCTCGTACATCGTCGTGCGCTGCGCGTCGAGGTCTGGGTTGCCGCCGGTGCCGTAGAGACCCGTAGCAGAGGGAATCTTGTAGTCGTATTGATCGAAGAGGCGCTCCAGCGTCGGGATCTGGAAGAAGAGGCCGAACGAGAAGTGGACCACGCCCTGCTCCGTGATCGGGTACGCCACACCGAGACGCGGGGAGAGCTGGATTTTGGCCTCCGTGTCTTGGTACCAGTATTCGAGCCGATCATCGACGGTGAGCGCGTTGTCTGGCGTTTCTTCGGCATCTGAGATTACACCGTCGCCATCGAGGTCACGGAACCGGTTCGTGGCCTTGAGCGGCGAGAAGATGTTCGGGTCCGTGGGGTCAGCAGGAATGCGGCCGCGGCTGTCGAAGTAGTCGAGCCGGAGGCCTGCGTTCACGATGAAGCTATCGAATTCGATCTTGTCCTGGACGTACGCGCTGATCGTGACCGGCGCGATGTCTTGGAAGTTGTTGTTCAGCGGCGAGGTGCGGCTCGGGATCGCCGGCCGGAAGGGCGTCACCGGGTTGCCGAAGTCATCGACCTCGGGGATCAGGCTGAAAGATTCGAAATCAAGGTTGTCCACCCGCGCGAGCACGCCGGCCTTGACGAGGTGGTGCTTCCCGAGCTGGCTCGAGATGTCGAACTTCGCCATGTACGTCTGCGTCGTGCGGTCGAACCG
>JBCDHV010000146.1:0-8492 GCA_038749615.1 Bacteroidota bacterium | reverse complement strand
TAGGCATCTGAAATACCGGTTGACTTGGGGAGTGACGTTGAGTGTAAGGCGGACGGGAGGTCCGTCTTCACCCTGTCGTTGCCGCACGGGCTCGTTTTGTGAGCAAGAAAAGCATCTTTATTTCGGAGCCCGGTGCTCTGACAAGTTGAAAGAGCACTAGATCAACGGCGGATATCGAGAATGAGCGGGTGCCCGTCTGGGTCGTGCGTACCGATCTCAGCCGGCGTGTCTACCAGCCGGCGTTGCAGTGCGCGTCTCAGAAGGCCGATGGGGACCTGCTCGGCGCGCGCCTCGTGCCGAGCAGCGGCTGTGGTTTTGAGCGCTTGAAGCAAATCCGGTGGGAGCTGCGCGAGATATTGGCGTGCGATGCGCAGCCGCTGCCGAAGCGCCGCGTCCGAGATTTGAAGCGCGGCCCGAATCTCAGGCCGGCTCAAGCCATGCAGGCCTAGCAGCACCACGCGCCGCGCCGAGGCCGGTAGGTCGGATAAGATGTCTACCCACGCTGCGCCAGACTCCAGGTCGGTCATCTCGGCAGTTTCTTCGCGTTGGACCGCGCGGGCCTCCTCGCGTGCCCGGCGCCGAACCGTGGACCGAGCCAAAAATGCCGCATGCCGGCGCAACGCGCCCGACAGCCAGCGCCGGTTCGTCTCCTCGGTAAGATCAAGCCGGCCCTGCTTCGCTGCCGACAGCAAGACATCGTGCAGCAGGTCCGCCGCCTCAGCATCCGAAAAGGCATGGCGTCTGGCTCGCCGAAGCCACGTTTGGTACTCGAGCAAGGTCATGGGCGCATGGGTTGCCTGGAAAGGGGAGCGTCGGCCAAGATACCTCCCCACGCCACGAGTTTTCGCGACGCACGCCGCTCCCAGCGGTTCGGCCAGCGAGGCCAACCGGCCAAGTGATCAGGTTACGTTTTTTAAACAGATCCGTCAGTACCCGTGCACATCGAAGGAGCATTCACCAGCTCCTGAGCGCAAGGTGAGAAAGGCCCGATCCTGTGGCGGGGTCGGGTCTTTTCGGGTTTTGGTTGGGCCGTTGGGCAGGTAGGCCAGTGAACCTTGTGCGAACATCGGGGGGGAACCGGGTGGGGGCCGTATCATATGCTCAAGACACCGATACCCAATGCTCTGCTCCAGCCTCAACCGACGCCGATCGATCCGACGACGCACCTGCGTTGCCGGCGTCGCCCGTGGCTGCATGCGAATGGTTACCTGATACGGTCCTTAGTCTTACCATTCCGCCCGTAACCGACACGCCGGCCTTCACCCGAAGAGCGGCGTTTTTTGTTGGTGTCTAGTGTTCAGTGTTTGGTGTTCCTCACCGTATCGGCGAGCCGCCACGATCCACACACCACAATCCACATACCACAATCCACCCACCCACGTACCACGCCAACCCATGTCCATCGTTCTAGCCTTCAGTGGCGGTCTCGACACTTCGTTCTGCGTGCCCTATCTCAAGGAGACCTACCAGGAGCCGGTTTACACCGTCACCGTCAACACCGGCGGGCTCGATGCAGACGAAGCCGGCCGCCTCTCCGCATGGTCTGCTGAACTCGGGGCCGAGGGACACGAGACCGTCGATGCTCGGGCCGAGTTGTACGACCGGCTGCTAGGCTACCTCGTCAAAGGCAACGTCCGCCGCGGCGGCCTGTATCCGCTGTGCGTCGGCCCGGAACGGGTGGTGCAGGCTGAGACGGTGATCCAGGCTGCCCGTCGCCTCGGTGCCCGTGCCATCGCCCACGGATCGACAGGAGCCGGCAACGATCAGGTCCGCTTCGATGGGGCCATCCGGCTGCTCGCGCCCGACCTTGAACTCATCACGCCGATCCGCCAACTTGGGCTCAGCCGGGAGCAGTCGGCCAGCTACTTGAGGGAACGGGGGTTCGACGTGTCGGCCGAGAAGGCGACGTATTCGATCAACAAAGGCCTCTGGGGCACGACCATCGGTGGGGCGGAAACGCTCACGACGGAGCAGCCATTGCCAGACGCAGCCTATCCAGATTCCGTCTCCCCAGCCCATGCGCCGGATGAAGGGCTCACGCTCACGATTGGATTCGAGAACGGCGTGCCGGCTTCGCTCGACGGAGTAGCCATGACGCCGGTGGCCCTCGTGGAGCGCCTGAACGAACTCGGATCGCAGCACGGCGTCGGGCGAGGCATCCACGTGGGCGACACGATTCTGGGCATCAAGGGCCGAGTTGGCTTCGAAGCGCCGGCTGCCGTGACGCTGATCGAGGCGCACCGGGAGCTCGAAAAGATTGTCCTGACCCGCTGGCAGCAATTCCAAAAGCGCCAGCTCGCCGATCTCTACGGCATGCTCATGCACGAAGGCCAGTACTTCGACCCCGTCATGCGCGACATGGAGGCCTACCTGGATCAATCGCAGACCCGCGTCACCGGCACGGTGACGGTGCGCTACCTGAAAGGTCACATCAACATCGACGGGTGCAGTAGCCTTCATTCTATGTTCGATCTCGACGTGGCGTCCTACGGCGAAACGAACCAGCTCTGGGATGCGAGAGATGCCCAAGGGTTCACCCGCATTTACGGCGTCCAGGCCATGCTCGCCCATCAATCAGAGAGCCCGTGAACGTTGCCGTTTTACATGCCGCCGGCTATGCAGGCCGGGAATTGATCGGGCTGCTGAGCCGGCACCCAAACCTGACGCTCTCAGCGGTGACGAGCCGGACCTTTGCCGGTGAGCCCGTCTCTGTGGCGCACCCCGAACTGACGGGACGCGCAGATCTAGCGTTCACGACAAACGATCAGATCGATCCGTCGTCGCTCGATGCCATCGTCGTCGCGGCCGAGCACGGGCAGGCCGCAGCAGTGATCGCCGGCCTCATCGATGGCGGGTACGAAGGCGTCATCGTAGACCTCAGCGCTGACTTCAGGTTTAAAGATGCCGCGTTGTATCCCACGTGGTTTGGCCGAGAGCATCCGCGCCCCGAGTTGCTTGCCGCGTTTACCTACGGCCTCGTCGATGTCCATGCGCCCTACGAAGCCGGCACGAAATGGATCGCCAACCCAGGGTGTTTCGCGACAGGACTTAGCTTGGCGCTATACCCGTTGGGCCAACTGCTCGGCACGTTCGACGCACACGTGACCGCCCTGACAGGGGCTTCTGGATCGGGTACGCGCCCGAAGGCCGGCACGCACTTTCCAACCCGGGAAGGCAACGTCCGCGCCTACAAAGTGCTCGCCCATCAGCATCTGCCCGAAGTGCAAGCCGTCGCCGGCTCCGGGGTACGGATTCATTTCGTACCTGTATCGGGCCCGTGGACGCGCGGCATCTGGGGGACCGTCCAGGTGGATCTGCCGGCCGGCGTCGCGCCTGAGAACCTCGCCGATGCGTTCCAGACCGTTTATGCCAACGCCCCGAGCGTCCGCCTCTGGCCGGGCCAACTGCCCGAACTGCGCTGGAGCGTCAGAACGCCCTACTGCGACGTCGGATGGATCGTCCGGGACGGCCATGCCGTCATCGGGTTCGGCCTCGATAATCTGCTCAAAGGCGCGGCGTCCCAGGCCGTACAAAACGTAAACCTAGCCCTCGGCCTGCCGGTTATGGCGGGGATGTGACGAGTGAATGAGTGGCCATGTGGATGAGCAATCGCGTGGATCTTGACGACATACACGAGCGAGCCCCAAGGCCCAAGACCTACACGCAGAAGATCTTCATCTGAAAGCGTTCACTGTTCCTTCAATTTTACGCCCAACCGCCCAACCGCCCAACCGCCCAACCGCCCAACCGCCCAACCGCCCAACCGCCCAACCGCCCAACCGCCCAACCGCCCAACCATCATGCAACAGCGAACCACGGCTTCGACCATCCAGACGGAAGACCTCTTCCAGATTCCCACGTACAAGAAAATGCCGATGGCCTTGGAGCGTGGCGAGGGCCGGTATGTCTGGGACCAGGAGGGCCGGCGGTATCTCGACTTCTACGGGGGCCACTGCGTGACAATTCTCGGGCATTGCCCGCCGCGCGTGGTCAGCGCTGTGAGCGAGCAGGCCGGCACGCTGATGTTCTACTCGAACGTCGCTTACAGCCCGGTCCGCGCTGAGGCTGCGCAGGCGCTTGCGACGCTCGCGCCTGAGGGCATGGGGCATCTGTTCTTCTGCAATTCTGGCACCGAGGCCAACGAGACGGCCCTGAAACTAGCTCGGACCTCGACAGGCAAAGCCGGCGTCCTTGGGATGGAAGGTGGGTTCCACGGGCGCACCCTGGGCAGCCTCGCCACGACGTGGGCGAACAAGTACCGCGCCCCGTTTCGGTCGGTTTTGCCGGACACGGTCTTCGCGCCGTTTGGCGACCTGGAGGCTGCCGCGGCGGCCATGGAGCGCCACGGCGACATTGCGGCCGTCATCCTCGAGCCGATTCAGAGCATGGCCGGCATCCAAACGGCTGAAGCGTCCTACTTCGAGGGTCTCCGCCAGCTCTGCGACCAACACGGAGCCAGCTTGATCTTCGACGAGGTGCAGACGGGCGTCGGCCGCACCGGCACGTTTTCGATAGCCGATACCCTCGGTGTTAAGCCGGATCTCATCACGATGGCGAAAAGCCTTGGCTCTGGAATGCCCGTCGGGGCGGTTTTCGTCTCAGACGCCATCGCCGAAAAGGTCGGCTACGGGGATCAGGGGACGACGTTCGGCGGCGGCATGTTGGCCATGGCTGCCGTCAAGGCCGTCGCAGACACCATCGTGAACGACGCGCTGATGGACCGTGCACCTGTTATATTCGAACGAGTCAAGCAGGGCATCGAGCAGTTGCCTGGCGTAGTGGCCGTGCGAGGACAGGGCTGTCTGATCGGCGTCGAACTCGACGGCCCGGCAGCCCCCGTACTTGCTGCCCTCCGCGATCAGGGCGTCATTGCCGGCGGTGCGGTTCCTCCCAACGTGATTCGCCTGATGCCCCCGCTCAACACGACAGACGAGGAAATCGACGAGTTCGTGACGGCGTTTCGTAGCTCGGTTGAGGGTATGAAGATGAAGGATGAAGGATGAAGGATCTGCGATTGGGAGGCGGGTCAGATCTGAGGCTTCGTCAGTGCTCGGACTATGGCCGGCAGGATCGAGGGTGAAAGTACCAGAGTGCAGGAGATATCAGAGTACAATCGAAACCATGAGGCAGTGCTGCAAATGAGCCAGCGCTCGAATTCATTTGACAGCCCCCACAAAACCACCAACTTCCCTTCATCCTTCATCCTTCATCCTTCATCCTTAAAAAAACCATGAGTCTGTTCGACTGGCACACGCTTTCCGATGAGGTCTGGGTTCGGGCGGTGAAGCGGACGTTGTATCACAAGAAGCATCGGACGATGCGGAATTCAGCCAAGGGCAAAAACCTGGGGCTGTTGTTCTTCAACTCGTCGCTTCGGACGCGCACGTCGATGGAGCTAGCGGCGCACGAGCTAGGCGCGCATGTGACAACGTTGAATGTTGGGCAGGGCGTGTGGGGGATGGAATGGCAGCCTGATGTCAAGATGGATGCCGGCGCGGCCGAGCATATCAAAGAGGCCGTCGGGGTGTTGTCTCGCTACTACGATGCGCTAGGGGTGCGCGTGTTCGCCGAGTTCTCGGACTACGAGCGCGACAAACAAGAGCAGCGGATCAAGGCCGTGATCGATGCGGCAACGGTGCCCATCGTAAACCTCGAGTCTGCATTTTACCATCCCTGCCAGGCACTTGGAGATGCGGGCACGTTGGCGTCGCATTTCAACGGCCGGACAGCTGGCAAGACGTTCATGCTCACGTGGGCATACCATCCCAAGCCGCTTCCCATGGCCGTCCCGAATTCGGCGTTGCTGACCGCGGCACGGCTCGGGATGAACGTGGTCGTGGCACGGCCAGAGGGCTATGCGCTAGACCCTGATGTGATGAACGTGGCTCGCTCCTACGCCGCTGCACGGAATGCGTCTATCATCGAAGTCGATGATCCTGACGCCGGCTACGAGAACGCCGATATCGTGTATGCAAAGGCCTGGGGCGGCCCGATGGCCTACACCGATCCCGAGGGCGAGGCCATCACGCGTGCCGGCCTCAAAGAGTGGCGTGTGACGGCCCCACGCATGCTGCGCACGAACGAGGCCGGCTTCATGCATTGCCTGCCGGTTCGCCGGAATGTAGTCGTAGATGATGCCGTGCTCGACCATCCTACTAGCCTCCATCTGGACCAAGCCGAATTCCGTCTCCACGCGCAGAAGGCTGTCCTGGAGCTCGTGTGGGGACTGTGATACGTTGTGGGTAGATGGGTGGTGTGTGGTTCGTGCTTTCTTGTTTGATGATCAATAGGATGGGATGAGTAGGTCTTCTCTGGATAGGGCTAGTGCGCGGATGATTTTTGTGGTGAAGATTGGAGGGGCGCTGATTGGCGAACGTGGTGTGGATGGGCGTGTGTGGGATGAGATTGAGGCGATGCGGGCGGCGGGGCAGGATGTGGTGTTACTACACGGGGGAGGCGGGTATGCGAGCGACGTGGCCCGCCGGCTCGGGCATACCCCTCGAATGGTGCACGGCCGGCGCGTGACTAGCGATCTGGATCTTGAAATCGTGCAGTGGACGCTTCGCGGAGCAATCAACGCGCGGCTCGTGGCACAGGCGTTAGGCCGTGGATTGCCGGCTGTAGGCGTGTCCGGGATCGATGCGCAGGCCGTTCAAGTCGTTCGCCGGCCGCCCCGGAATGTTGACGGAGAGCAGGTAGATTTTGGCTGGGTCGGCGACGTAACGGGTGTCGACGTGACGCTCTTGGATACGCTGCTTGCCGATGGCCGGCTGCCTGTGATGGCCCCGCTTGGTGTCGATGAGACGGGACAGATTTACAACGTCAACGCCGATACCGTCGCCCTCGAAACCGCAGCGGCGTTGGGGGCAGACCGGTTGCTGCTGGTCGCGGAGGCTGGCGGTGTGTACCGAGATCTCAGCCGGCCCGAAACGAAGCTGGCGTCGGTTGATCCTGCCACGTTGGAAGTAGGACGTGCTGAGGGCTGGATTGCCGGCGGCATGCGGGTCAAACTCGACGTGGCGGTTCAAGCGCTCGAAGCTGGAGTTTCTGAGGTGTATATCTGTGGGCCGACAGATTTGAGCGAGCCGGAGCGCGGGACGCGGGTGGGGGGGAAGGATGAAGGATTAAGGATGAAGGGAGCAGGAGGAAGGGAGCAAGGTGAGGGGAGCAGGGAGCAGGGTGAAGGGGGCAGGGTGAAGGGGGTAGGAGATAGCTCCCGAGGTGGGTCCTCTTCGGGTGCCGCATCCCAAATCCCAAATCCCAAATCCCAAATCATAAATCCAAAGTCTCGGGTGGTGGGGCTGCATCGTTCGTTGGTTCGGATTCCGTCGTTGAGCCGGGAGGAGAGGGAGGTCGCGGATTTTGTCGAGGCGTATGTGAGGGAGCACGGGATCGAGCCGAAGCGGGTGGATGACAACGTGTACTTCTCGCTTGGATCGGGATCGCGGCGCTTGCTGTTGGCGACGCATCTCGACGTGGTGCCGCCGTCAGAGTCGCATCCTTTTCCTCCGTTTGAGGCCGTGCAGCACGAGGGGAAGGTGTACGGGCGCGGGAGTGTGGATGCGAAAGGCTGCGCGGCGGCCATGACGAGAGCGTTGCTGGATCTCGCGCAGTCGGGCTGGACGCCGGCAGATGGGGAGGTGATCGTTGCGCTGACGACGTGCGAGGAGATCGGCGGTACGTACAATGGCCTTCAGACATTGCGCGGCCATCTCGGCCCGCTCGACGCCGCGCTCGTCGGGGAGCCTACACAGTTGCAACCGTGTGTGGCGCAAAAAGGATTGCTGATCCTCAACGTGACGGCCCACGGGAAAACGGCGCATGCCGCGCGGGCACATTTGGGCGAGAATGCGCTGTACATGGCCGCGCGTGATCTACAGCGCATCGAGGCGTTTACGTTCGAGCGCGATCATCCGCTGCTCGGCTGGCCTACTGTAGCCGCAACGACGATCGCCGGTGGCACGGCCCGAAACGTCATTCCAGATGCCGTCACGTTCACGCTCGACATCCGCTCGACGCCCGCCTACACCCACGAAGAACTCATCGGCCTATTCAGCAACGCCCTCGAATCCGAGGTCACGGTCCGGTCAAAGCGCATCATCCCCGTTGGCACGGCGCTAGACGATCCCATCGTCTCGGCTTGCCGGCACGCTCTTCCCGGTGCGGCCCCGTTTGCCTCGCCCACCGCCTCCGATTGGATTTTCCTCTCCGATGTCCCAGCCGTCAAAATCGGTCCCGGCCGCAGCGAGTTGTCGCATACCCCAGAAGAGCACATCGACATCGCCGAACTCGAACGCGGCGTCGAGGTGTATCGGGACGTAATTCAGGCTTTTTTTGATGGTGGGTGAAGGGTGAAGGGTGAAGGGTGAAGGGTGAAGGGTGAAGGGTGAAGGGTGAAGGGTGAAGGCGGTGAAAATTTGAATATGTATCTGTTATGACTTGACATAGGGCGAATTTAGATCATCTTCCTGCCCCCTGCCCCCTGCCCCCTG
>JBCDHV010000145.1:0-8494 GCA_038749615.1 Bacteroidota bacterium | reverse complement strand
GCATCGTCGAGCATCAGGGCCGCATCGAATTCCTGCGCAAGCGCAACGAGTTCAGGGACCTTGGCGATGGTACCGCTCATCGAGAAAACGCCGTCTGTGACGATCAGCTTGCCGGCGTGGGGGCGCTCCTGAGTCACCTTTTCGAGCATATGCCGCAGGTGATCCATGTTGTTGTGCCGGAACCGCATGGTTTCGGCGAGGCTCACTTGCGTGCCGGCGACGATGCAGGCATGGTTGTCCTTGTCGGAGAACAGCACATCGCCTTTCTGGGCAACGGCCTGGACCAGGCCTTGGTTGGTCATGTACCCGGTCGAGTACAGGATGCAGCGCTCGAAGCCGAGATAGCGGGCAAGCCGCTCTTCGAGTTCGATGTGGAGATCGAGCGTGCCGTTGAGAAAGCGGCTGCCCGTGCATCCGGTGCCGTACTTCTCGATCGCAGCCTGCGCGGCTTCTTTGACGCGCGGATCCGACGTGAGCCCGAGGTAATTGTTCGAGCCGGCCATGATGATCTCCTTGCCATTGATAATGGCACGGGTCCCTTCGTTTCGCTCAATCTGGCGGAAGTAGGGATACAGCCCGGCGGCCTTCACCTGGGCATAGTCGCCGTCTGGGGCAAAAAACCGGCTGCTCTTGTCGAAAATGCGGGGCCGGACCCGCGTAGCGCGATCGTCGGTGCTTCGACCTGTTTCGGCTGACTTCATTCGGGATCCGGATGCGGTTGATGGAGGCAAGCCTGGGCGGCTGATGAACGCGCGCACCTGACACCTTTGGTCGGTCAGCCTCGTTCACAGAGTAGTCAGCAGCTGTGGAAAGGTGGAGAGCTACTGGTGCCTTGGCAGGCGCGTGTATACGGCTAGGGAGAGTTAACCAACCGTTTAACGGAGCCGACTTGCGTTGTATTCGCAGCTCCGATGAAGAATGTAGGCATTACGGCCTGCATCATCAAAAATCTCGGCGCGTGGGTGTTGCCGGAAGCGCTTCGGCTGCGGCTATTACGCTTCGCAGATCGGTGCATCTCGGGCTGCTAGCTAAAACCTCAGCACGAACCTCACCCCAGCGGGTTCCATTTGGGCTGTAAGGTCCTCGCTGACATCAAAGCCGGAAAGTTGCGCGCCCACGTAGGCATCGAGCAAGTTGACGGAATAGACCGCCGCTGCCGCCAAGATCGAGAGGTTGCGATTGCGGATTTGCTGGTCTCGGAGTTGACGCAACTGCGCACTGGTGGGCGTACTCGGCGCAAAGCTTTCGTAGTCGGCCTCGAATTCGGGGAATGCCGGCCGGTCCGGATTCTCGAAGCTCTGCTGGTACAGGTTGGCCCGGTTCGAAATCCCGCTCTGGCGCTGGTTGTACACGGCCAACCCAACGAACGTCGCCAGCCCGGCATAGATGAAGGGCACCTTGATGGCGTCGCCGTTTTTCCACTGCCCCCATCCGGGCACCACCGCTGAGCGGAAGAGCGCCGTCCGAGGATCTTGCGCCCGCACGAGTTCGCGGGTCTCGGTAGAATCAGGCGTTTGCGCTTGAACGATGCCCGCCACACACAGTGCCAGACAAGCAGCCCACCGGCATCTTGGCGCACTCCGGCGGACGAGTCTGGCAAAATCCACCGTACCGTTCCTCTAGTCTGCCGAGGGCAGCAGCAGCTCAAGAATGCGTTCCAGGTCCTCGTCTGAGTAATACGACAGTTCTAGCTTCCCGCTGCCGTCGGACTTCCGTTTGATGTTGACCATCGTACTGAAGTGCGAACGGAGCCGGTTGGTGAAGGCTTCGACCTGTAGCTGTTCGAGCGAGGGGCCATCAGCCGTTTCCTGGGCTGATTTCGGCTCAGGAGGTGCTGGCGGCTCGGAGAGGTCCCGGGCCAACTGCTCGACTTGCCGGACCGACAGCCCTTCGTCCAGAATACGGTCCAGGACCGCGTACTGGACGGCTGTGTTGTCGAGGCTAACGAGCACCCGAGCATGGCCGGTCGAGAGGTCGCCATCACGCAGCGACGCCTGGACCCGGGGCGGTAGTTTGAGAAGCCGCAAGAAGTTGCTGACCGTGGAGCGGTTCTTCCCGACCTTCTCAGCGACCTTGTCCTGGGTCAAGTCACATTCTTCGATCAGGCGCTGATACCCAAGCGCCGTCTCAATCGGGTTGAGATCCTGCCGCTGTACGTTTTCGACGAGCGCCATTTCGAGCATGGCCTCGGTGTCGGCCTCGCGGACGTAGGCGGGAATCTTCCGCACGCCGGCTCGCTTGGCCGCCCGGAGCCGGCGTTCGCCGGAGATGATCTGAAACTGCCCATCCCCCAACGCCCGGACGGTCACCGGCTGAATGATCCCAAGCTGCTGAATCGACCGCGACAGTTCATCGAGCGCCGTCTCGTCGAAGTGCAGCCGAGGCTGGTATGGGTTCGGCTGGATCGTCTCAACGTCGAGTTCGGCGACGCGGCCGACGAACCGCATGCGCTCTTCGAACCGGTAGAGCCGGCTCGTTTCGAGGCCTCCGCCACCTTCTTTCGCTTCTTCGAGGCCGGCGGTAGGGAGCAGGGCGCTAAGGCCTTTGCCGAGGGCAGCTTTCTTTGCCATAAGGAGTATCTGATCTTGGTCGGCCAGATGAGTGGCCCACCGGAGGGCGGTAGCGACGCAAAACCGTCAGCTGAAGCACGCTCAGGGAAGGAATAAAAACGTCAGGAAGAATAATCGTTGGCGGCCGCACGGCTGGCTAGCGTGTAGCCATTTCGAGAGCGAACGGGGGCCTCCTCGCGCGTGGCCCGTTCCTCTGCCTGGAGGAATTCTGCGCTGTTCACGATGACCTCGCGGGCAAGCGAGATGTAGTTCCGGGCACCGGCGCTAGCGGCATCGTAGAGCAGCACGGGTTTCCCGAAACTCGGCGCCTCGGAGAGACGCACATTGCGCTGGACAATCGACTTGAACACCTTGCTCCCGAAGTAGCGCTTCACCTCATTGAACACTTGGTTCGATAGGCGAAGCCGGCTGTCGTACATCGTCAGCAAGACGCCCTCGATCTGCAGATTCGGATTCAGGTGCTGCCGAACGAGCTTCACGGTGTTGAGCAACTGGCCAAGACCTTCCAATGCGAAGTACTCACACTGGACCGGAATCAGCACGGAGTCGGCCGCCGTGAGGGCGTTGAGCGTCAACAGCCCAAGTGAAGGCGGGCAGTCGATGATCACGAAATCGTATTTCCGGCGGATACGCTGTAGCGCATTGTTGAGCGCTTGCTCCCGGTCCACGACATCGATCATCTCGATCTCTGCGCCCACCAAGTTGATGTGGCTCGGCACGATGTCGAGGAACGGCATCTCCGTGTGATGAACCACTTCCTCGATAGGGGCCTCGTTGACAAGGACCTCGTAGGTCGATGCCAGAACCGACCCGTGTTCCACCCCGATACCCGAGGAGCAGTTGGCCTGTGGGTCGCTGTCAATGAGCAGGGTCGGGTGCTCGGTCGCAGCAAGGGAGGCAGCAAGGTTGATTGCCGTCGTCGTCTTGCCCACGCCGCCCTTCTGGTTCGCTACAGCGATGACTTTACCCATGGGGAGGTGTGAATCAACTATTGAGTTTCCAGTGCCTTAGAGACTTCAGAAAACCCACATGAGGAGGCTATAAAGGTGGTGGGTTGGCGCAGGGTGGATGCAGCATGCGCGCCGCGAAATATAGCCGAGCCTGGCAGCGATGACAAACGAAGTTATCCACCTTTGGCTCACTTCGTTCGCGTAGCGTGTGGATGAGTAGCGCGTGGCGGGTGGTTCGGCTTCGGCAGGCACAGCAGTTCACAAAACACTATCACTTGCTACGTGCTACTCGTCTACCTGCCACGCTCGCAAAGCGAGCCACCTGCTACGCGAACAAAGTGAGCTACCAGGTGCTATTATGCGGCAGGGCTCCCGGCGTGTCTGCGCGCGTACAGGAAGAACCTGACCAATCACCTAACGGCCAAACCACCCACGAATGCTTGCCAAGGCAAGCTTTCTTATGCGACGCATCGTTCTCAAAAAGGAATCGCTGCCGGCGGCGGAGCTGTCGATTAGCTACAGCGAGGCGCTGAACCGGCAGCAACTGGCCGTCGTGCAGGCCGGCGATGGGGCTACGCTCGTGGTGGCAGGGGCCGGCACAGGGAAAACGCGTACGCTGGTCTACCGCGTGGCGTATCTCGTCGAGACAGGGACGCCGCCCGAGCAAATCGTGCTGCTGACGTTTACGCGCCGGGCGGCAAAGGAGATGATCGACCGCGCCACTAGCCTACTCGATGGGCGCTGCCGGCGGGTCCGAGGCGGCACCTTCCACGCGTTCTGCCTCGAATTGCTGCGGGCCTACGGCGACCGCGCCGGGCTGCCGAAGACATTCACCGTGCTCGATGGCTCGGATTCCGCCGATGTGCTGAACGTCTTGCGTACGGCGCACGGATTCCACAAGTCGGAACGCCGGTTTCCGAAGAAGGGCACGCTGCGCACGATGTTTTCGAGCGTGCGCAACCGAGAAGTCACGCTCGCAGAATTGCTCGAAACCGAGTACCCGCAGTTCACCGCGCTCCTCCCCCAACTCACCGAGTTGTACGGCGCCTACGATGCCTACAAAAAGAAACACGCCCTCGTCGATTACGACGATCTCCTCCTTCGCACCGCTGACTTGCTCGAACGCAACCAGGACCTTCGGCGGACGGTCTCGGGGCGCTGCCGGCACGTGTTGGTCGATGAGTATCAGGACACCAACCAGGTCCAAGCCCGCCTCGTCCGGCTCTTCGCCTCGGTGCATGGCAACGTGATGGCCGTCGGCGATGACGCACAGTCGATCTACCGTTTCCGTGGGGCCGACTTCCGGAACATCTTCTTCTTCCCCGAGCAGTTTCCAGGCGCGCGGCTCCTCAAGCTCGAACGGAACTACCGCAGCACGCAACCTATCCTGGACCTTGCCAACCGCGTCCTCCAGCAAGCCAGCCGGCGATACGACAAGACGCTGTTCACGGACCGAAAAGGCGGCGATTTGCCGGCCGTTGTTCCGTGCCCCGACGAGCATTACGAAACGCGGTTCGTCTGCCAGCTCATCCTGCAACTCCGCGAAGAAGGCGTCCCGCTCAACCGTCAGGCCGTCCTCTTCCGCAGCAGCCACAACTCGTTTGACCTCGAACTAGAACTCAACCGGCGCAAGATCCCCTTCGTCAAGTTTGGCGGGTTAAAGCTCAGCGAGGCGGCGCACGTCAAGGACGTGATCGCGCATCTGAAGGTGCTCGAAAACCCACTCGACGCCGTCGCTTGGAACCGGATTCTGCTGTTGCTCGAAGGTATTGGGCCGAAGACGGCACAGAGCATGACCGAGTGGATTGCGTCGCAGAAAGACCCGTTCGTCACGGACCGCCCCTTCACTTCGTCTCGCTACGAGGTTGGGCTCGCGAATCTCTTCGAGGCCTTGGCCAATCTGAGGCGCACGCCACAACCACTGCCGGCTGAAGTCGACACGCTGCTGCGCTACTACCTCCCCATGCTCGACCGGCTCTACCCTGACGATGTCGACAAGCGAACGCAGGATCTCGAACACTTCGCCGGCTTGGCCCAAACCGCAACCGACCGGGCCGGCTTCTTGAATGCCCTGGCGCTCGACCCCGTCGAGATGACGGCCGTCGATGCCATCGGTGAGGACAAGGACGAGGCGCCCCTGACGCTGTCGACCATTCACTCAGCCAAAGGCCTCGAATTCCACTCGGTCTTTCTCATCAAGGCCGTCGAAGGCGTGTTGCCGTCTACGTATGCCTTGAAGAAGGAAGAGGATTTGGACGAGGAGCTGCGGCTGCTCTACGTCGCCGTCACCCGGGCGGAGGAAAACCTCTTCGTCTCCTACCCTACCATTCAACGCGGCCGAGGCTTCGGAGACCACTTCACGAACCCCAGCCGGTTCATCGCGGACCTGCCCGATGCCATTCTCGAACCGGTGCAACTCGTCGAGGCTCCGGCGGCCGAGCTGCCCGCGGCAGACACGTCTCGCTTGCTGGAAGATGGCTCTCAAGCCTGAGGTGCAGTCCCCACATGCCTTCCACAGAGGATCGATCATCGAATACTGAGCGCCGGCCGCGCATCGCGATCATCATCGTGAGTTGGAACGCACTTCCCATCGTGCAGCGCTGCTTGCCCTCGGTCGTGGCGTCGGTTCAGGACGGGCGGCTTCAGGCCGAGGTAGAGATCGTCTTCGCGGACAATGCCTCGGAAGACGGAACGGCCGGCTGGGTCGAAGCAGCGTACCCGAGCGTGCGCGTGCTGCGTTTTCCGGAGAACTACGGGTTTTGCCGAGGCAACAACGAGGCCATCCGGCGGACCTCCTCCGAGTACGTGGTCTTGCTGAACAATGACGTCGAAGTCGCCTCTGGCTGGCTGGCTCCGCTGCAGAAGCGCATGGACGCCGATTCTGAACTGGCAGCCCTGCAACCCAAACTGAAGCAGTTCGACAAGCGAGACCACTTCGAGTACGCCGGCGGTGCCGGCGGCCACGTGGACCGCCTCGGATTTCCGTTTACCCGCGGCCGGCTCTTTTTCACCCTGGAACAGGACACCGGCCAATACGACGAACCTACCGACGTCTTCTGGGCGTCCGGTGCTGCGATGATGATCCGGCGCTCAGCGCTCGACGAGGTAGGGCTGCTGGACGAGCGGTTCGTCATGCACATGGAAGAAATCGACCTGTGCTGGCGCTTGCAGCGGGCCGGCTACCGGATCGGCGTGGAGCCGGCGAGCGAGGCGTATCACATCGGCGGGGCGTCGCTCCCTCAAGGCAACCCACGCAAGACGTTCTACAACTTTCGGAACGGGCTGCTCATGCTCCACAAAAACCTCCCGCCATCCGTCGCGCAAGGCGTGCTGCGGGAGCGAGCCTGGTTCGACCGCATCGCGTACCTCCGTGCGCTGGCCTCAGGAAACCGCCCGGAAGCCAATGCAATCACCGAGGCAAGAGCAGCCTTTCAGACGATGCGGCACGAGTTCGACCCGCCGAGCGAGTCAGACCCCGTCGTCTTGCCGAGCTACCAGGGCCGGCTGGTAGTCGACTACTTCCTGCGGCAGCGACGCACCTTCAAGGCGCTGCCGGCTGCGCGTTTTTCCGATTGGCACGCAACGCACCGATGAACTCGCCTGCCACAGCACCGAGCACGACGATCATGCCGGCAAACGCCAGCCGGCTCGGCAATTCGCCGAAGAGAAAATACGCCGCCGTGGCCGACACAACTGGTTCAGTGAGTGAAAGCAAGCCGAGCAGGGCCGCTTTGAGGTACTTCAGCGCGTAGTTGAACGACCCGTGGCCGGCAATCTGAGGCCCCAAGGCAATCAGCGCGCAAATCCCATAGAACGTCCACGAGTAGATGAACGGATTGGTCTGCGTCACGAGTACGACGCCCCAGACCACGGCCGCAACCGCGACATACATCAGCATCACGTAGGCAATCCACGACGTCCCCTGCCGCACCATCCGCCCGATCAGCAAATATCCCGTTACAGTCAGCGCAGCCGCAGACGCCAGGAAATTCCCGTAGGTGGCGTTCGGAAAAGCGCCTTCCGTTGCATCTCCGAGCGCAATCAGCACGGCTCCGGCGACGGCAATCAGAATGACCGCTACGGTCCGCCTGGCGAGCCGCTCCTTGAGCAACAAGAAGCCGAAGATCGCTAGGAAGATGGGGCTTGTGGTGACAAGGACCGCCGCACTGGCCACCGAGGTGTGATAGAGTGACTCGGTCCAGGTCAGAAAATGCACGGCCAGCAAGACCCCAGCCAGCAGAATCCAACCAATCGTTTTGCCTGGCATCTGCCGCACCTCCCGGACAGCAGCACGGCCTCCAAACGGAAGCAGCATCAGCACCGCAAAGAGCGTCCGCCACGCTACGACGACCAATGCCGGCGCCTCGGAAGCAAACCGGACGAGAATCGGGCTCATCGAGATCGCGAACAGCCCGATCGCTAGGAAAATGGGGACTTTTTTGGGCATGCGAGCGCCGGCTGCCTCAACGGATGCGGTCCATGGACTTGACGAGCTTGATGTCTTTCTCCACGGCTTTCCGTGCGAACATCAGCAGGAGGTAGCTCACGACCGGCACAGCCAGCGCCCCGATCAGACCAAGATTGAGCCCCTCGTTGGTGATGGTGGCAAACGAGCCGCTCAGCGTCAACCCGCCGGTTAGCGCCAGCAGGAGCACGAGCGAAACCCCTTGTGCAGCTAGGATCGCCGTCCGCTGGTTCTTCCGATTGTTGTACAGGAAGATCGCGATGATCGCAATGAGACTTGCGATGCCGGCTGTGGCATACAGCGCCGGGCCGAACCACCCTGCCTCGTACGCAACAACGACGGGATCGCCGATAATGAAAAAGGCAGCCAGCAGAACACTGGCCAGCACGAGATACACCGTTTGGATGCGTTGAATCATGGTACGTTGATGCGTGTCGTACGTGTCAGAGGAGCACTTACACCCGGCCCGAGACGTGCTCGGCTACCCGTGTGGCGAACTCCGTCGTGGT
>JBCDHV010000144.1:0-8505 GCA_038749615.1 Bacteroidota bacterium | reverse complement strand
TTCAAGTTTGCTGATCGCTCTTGGACCAAGCTATACAGGCTCTCGGCAGCAGCCGTGCGTCCGGCGTCAGCGGCAATACCGGCTCGTAGAAACTCCAGCCTGAGATCGTCCTCCTGTGTCAGTGCCGCATGCTCAAACAGGGTACCGGAGGCTAGGGCGGTGGCCTCCTCGTACAAGCCTTTTTCCAACAGAATCTCGACCTGCTCCAACTGACGCAGTGCCGCCTCACTCGCCGGCACGTCGAATGTCTCGGCAAGGCTTAGCAGCGAATCAGCGGTGAGGTAACGGCCGGCTCCGATGTGCGCGGCGGCGAGACGGACGAGTGCACGGTGCTCGTCCACGGCCGATGCCTCCGTTTCGCGGTGTAAAACGAGGGCACGCGCGTGCTGGGCTACCGCTTCTGGGTAGCGGCCGAGCTTGTGGTACAAATCGCCGAGGACGCCAAATAGGCGTGCCTGCTCGGCCGGCCGGCCGGCGAATTCAATGTCGGCTTGCTCGACGCCGGCCTCGACCATCTGTGTGGCCGCTTCGGCGAGCCGGCCTTGGCCCGTGGTCTCTGGATCGAGTACGTCGAACGTGCCGACGACGAACTCGAAGGCGCGCTCGGCCCGGTCGCGCTCCTGGGCGATGCGGTGCGTCTGGGCGTAGAGCAGACCGGCAGCGACGGCTACAACGGTGAACGAGAACACCGCTGCGCTCACACCAGCCCGGTGCCGGCGGATGAATTTCCCCGCCCGGTAAGCCAATGTCGGCTGGCGGGCCTCGACGGGTTCGTTGGCCAGATACCGCTGCAGGTCGCTCGTCAGGCGGTCGACGCTGGCATAGCGGTGCTCGGGCTCTTTGCGGAGGGCCTTCAGGAGGATGTTGTCCAGATCGCCGCGGAGCTGCCGGCGGAGACGGTCTGCGGTACTGGACCGGTTTGCAGCCCGCTCGTCTACCGGTGCCGCCTCGACGCGCCGGGAAGCAGCAGCACTCGGGCGCTGAGGCTCTTCGTGCTGAACGGCATACTCCACGGCGGCTACGTCGAGCCCAGACTGGTAGGGCCGGCAGCCGGTCAGCAACCGGTAGAGCAGAACACCAAGGGCGTAGGTATCCGTTGCCGTCGAGATCGGGCCGCCGGTCACTTGCTCGGGTGCCGCGTACTCGGGCGTCATGAGCCGGTTGCCGGTTGCCGTGAGCGTGGGGTCACCCGGAGCAGGATCGAGGAGCTTCGCAATCCCGAAATCCAACAACTTCACGACGTGCCCGCCGGTCGCATCTGGTGACACGAGGATGTTGCTCGGCTTCAGATCCCGGTGAACGACGAGGTTTCGGTGCGCGTAATCGACGGCCTCGCAGACCTGGAGAAAGAGCCGAATGCGTGCATCGAGCGAGAGCTTGTGCAGGTCACAGTACGTGTCGATCCGGTCGCCGGCGACGTACTCCATCGCGATGAACGACAAGCCGTCTGGGGTGCGGCCTCCATCGATGAGCCTCGCGATGCCGGGATGCGCGAGGCGAGCCAGGATTTGCCGCTCCGCCCGGAAACGAAGGAGGTGGTCCGGGTCGAGGTACGCGCGGCGGATAATTTTGACGGCTACCTCCTGCTCGTACTGCCCGTCGGCGCGGAGGGCCCGGTAAACGATCCCCATGCCGCCTTCGCCCAGGCACTCAAGCAGCTGAAACGGCCCAATACGATCGGAAGAAAGCGCCATCGGGCCAACGAGGGCCGCGGCCGGCGTTTCGAGGAAATCGCCGGCTGTCAGTTCGATATCGAGCAGTTCGCGGACTTCCTGCCGGACAGCTTCGTTGTCGGTGGCTTCTAGAAGGAACGCTTCGCGCTGGTCTCGGGGATGGTCGAGCGCGCGGGACAGCACGTCCTTAACGTGTGCCCAATCGACGTCGTGCATGGAGGGGTGGGGAGGATGAGCGGAGCAGCGTTTAGTGCGTGGTGAGACACGAGGTCAAGCACGCTGACCAGCTCTGGTCTTTTGTGGCGGGTCGAGCATCTGCCCATGGCGAGGCAGTGCAAGGCAATGAAACATACATCGGAATGCAGTGGATCGATTCGAATTTCGTTCGATCCCCTACCTGGACATGCGTAAAAACGCGAAAAAATGGGCAGATTTTTTTCTGAGCGCCCTCCCTACAAACCGCAAGTTTATTGATAACAAATACTTGTGCTTAACATGCAACGCTCAAAGGCCCATAGAATATTTCGCAAGCGTCTACGAACCTATCCGGAAAGTCGGCGCGGAAGGCGAGAACGTGCGAGCGGACGTTGAGCGCGGCGCTCGAAGCAGGCGTAGCGCCAGCTACGGCGATGCAGAGCAACGAAGCGCAGCGTTCGCGCAGCCGTTGGCAGCCCGCGAGGGCTTTTCGGATCGGTCCTACATACCTCAAGCCAATAGGCGATTGCCCCACAGCATTCAGCGGGCCAACAGAGATGAGGCATAGGGCCTCGTGGAGTGACCTCTTCGTAGCCGGCTCTTCAACCCCTCGATGTCACCTCTCCTCCGCGTGAGCAGGGCTTAAGCGAAGCGAACTAGTGCAGCCTCGAACGCCTCGACGGGCTGGGCACCGCTCAGGGGCCGCTCGCCGGCGATGATGTAAAACGGGACGCCTTGGATCCCGTACTGCTGCGCAACCTGCTGGCTGTGCTCGACCTCACCCTTCCCATCGTCTGACGCCAGAAAGGCACGCACGCCCTCTCCAGGGAATCCCGCTCGCTCGGCCAGATGAACGAGCGTATCGATATCGTTGAGGTTGCGGCCCTCCGTGAAATAGCCGGCGAAGAGCGACTCGGCCATCTCCGGAATCCGCTGCTGCGTCTGTGCGAGCAACATGAGCCGGTGCGCATCCGTGGTGTTGGGCGCACTGGCCAGGTTGTCGAAATCGAAGCGGATCGCGTCGCCGGCGGCTTGCTCCAGGTGGCCGTAGGCGGCACGTGCGCGGTCCATTCCACCGAATTTGGCCTTAGCGAACGGTTCCCAGGGGAGGCCCTCAGCCGGAATGTCGGGCTGCAGTTGGAAGGGCCACCACCGGAGTTCAGCTTCTACCCCCGTCCGCCGAAGCGCCTCAGCAAGCCGGTGTTCCCCGACGTAGCACCATGGGCACGCAATGTCTGCAAAGATGTCGATGGTCATGGCTGCCTAGTGTTGAACGTGAAAGAGACGAGTTCCGTGCTAAATCGTCTGTGCATCACCCGCTCGGTTCGTTGTATGTTTTGTCTTCTCCCGAGCAAGCAAATAAGCGCTGGTTTCCCGTGAGTTTCCAAGACCACTTTTCCACGGTTGCTGCCACGTATGGCCGCTACCGGCCTACCTACCCCGAGGAGCTGTTTCGCTTCGTTGCCCGCCTGCCGGCCTCCGTCCGCACGGTTTGGGACTGTGGCACGGGAAATGGGCAAGCCGCTGTGGGAGTAGCGCAGTTCGCCGATACGGTTGTGGCCACGGATGCGAGCGACGCGCAAATTCGCCACGCCCAACCGCACCCACGCGTCCACTACGAGGTGGCCCCAGCTGAGGCCTCTGGCCTGCCGGCAGCGTCGGTTGATCTCGTGATGGTGGCCCAGGCCGCTCATTGGTTCGATCTCGCCCGGTTCTACGCCGAAGTCCGCCGTGTCGCCCGCCCCGGGGCAGCAATTGCCCTATGGACGTATCACATGGTTAGCATCTCTCCGGAGATCGACGCGCTCGTCCAGTGGTTTTACACAGATGTCGTAGGGGCTTACTGGCCTCCGGGCCGGCAATTGGTTGACGGTGGCTATGCCTCGCTTCCCTTTCCATTCGCTGAGGTAAACGCGCCTGCCTTCGAGTCTACTCGCCCGGGCACGTTGGACGATGTGCTTGGGTACTTGGGGACGTGGTCTGCCGTCAGCCGGTACCGTGCGGCACGCGGTGAAGACCCCGTCGCTGCTGTACGGCCGGCGTTCGAGGACGCCTGGGGAGCCCCCGAGACCCGTCTGTTTCGTTGGGCCATCCCCATGCGAGCCGGCCGAATGGGCGAGACGGCATGAGTGTCCGGATCGTACAGGTCGGGTTCGAAGCGCTTCCCATCATCCGGGAACTGAACCGAACGATCTTCGACGAGGAACGGGTCATCAACCGGTTCGACCGTCCCGATCTGACCATGTTTATCGCTTATCTAGACCAGCAGCCGGTGGGATTCAAGGTCGGCTATGCCCTTGATGCCAAGCACTATTACAGTGCGAAGGGGGGCGTGTTGTCAGGATATCGCAGGCATGGGATCGCCACGACGCTCCTGGACGAAATGATGGCCCATGTTCGTACCCGTGGGTTCACCCAGTTTCTCTACGATACGTTTCCCAACCGCCACGCCGGCATGGCCATTCTCGGCTTTCAGGCCGGCTTCAAGATCGTCGAGGCCGAATTCAGCGAGATCTACAAGGACTATCGCCTGCGTCTATCGATTGAGCTGTAGGATGTGTTTAGTATTCGGTGTTTAGTATTTAGACAGCTGGGTAGTGGGGAAAGAGACCGAAAGGTAGGCGGCTCTGATCGACACCGGTCTGGTTGGTCGTTCCGGAGAAGCATCTAAACACTAAACACCGAACACTAAACACTCGTGTCCGCCTCTGATTCTCCTTGAGCACACAGGCTCCCGGACACACTCAGAACAGACTGTAGATGAAGGGGGCGAGGGCGCTACCTTCTGTCAGGACGATCAGGAAGCCGAGCATCATCAGGATGACGATGATGGGAGCGAGCCAGAACTTCTTCCGGACCTTCAGAAACTCCCAGAATTCCCCAAGCAGGCTCAGTTTTTTCATGGCAGATCGTCTGATGGGTAGGGAGATGGGTAAAACGTGGGTGCGGTTGCCAACAAGATCGTAACTGTGTGCGTTTAGCCGCGTACCAGAACCTTGCATTTTCGGTGGGTTTCTATCTTACGCCCATCGGTCCACCTACTTCACCACCCCGTCTCCGTGACGCTCTTCCAAGAATTTGCCGAGAGCCTGGTCATCGCCTTCCGGTCGATCATGGCCCAGAAGCTACGGGCCTTGCTCACTACGCTCGGCATTATCATCGGCATCGTGAGTGTGACAGCGATGGTGACGACGATCAACGGCATCGAACGCGGGTTCGACCGCAGCCTGGCCATGCTGGGCGAGAACATGATCTATGTCGAGCGGAACCCGTGGTTCATCGCGCCCTCCGAGTGGTGGAAATACCGCAGCCGGCCGCCCCTCGAACGGGACATGGCCGACTTCATCCGCGACCGCGCACGCTACGCCTCAGCCGTGGCCCCTGTTGCCCAATCAGGCGGCACGGTGCGGCACGAAGACGTGGCCCTTACGGGGGTCTTCATGCAGGGCTCGACGCCCGACCTCGCCCGGATGGGTAACACCAACCTTGAGGCCGGCAGGTTTTACAACGAGCTCGACACCCGCTCGGCGCGCAGTGTGTGCGTAATCGGGCAGGAGGTTCGGGAGAAAATGTTTCCCACCGTCGCTGCCGTTGGAAAAACGATCCGCATCAACGGAAAGCGATGCGAAGTGATCGGTGTGCTGGAACGGCAGGGCAAATTCCTGGGGCTGTTCTCGTTCGACGAGCAGGTGCAGATGCCCATTACGACGTTCGAGAAGTTCTTCGGCCGGCGCCGGGGAGTCACGATCCAGGTACAGGCCCAAACCGCCGAGGCGATGGACGCCGCACAGGACGAACTTACCGGCATCGTCCGCCTTGCCCGCCGGCTCGATCCGCTAGAGGAAGACAACTTCTCGATCAACCGCAACGAAGGCTTCCGCACGGCCGTCTCTGGTGCGAAGGGCACCATCTACACGATCGGGCTCTTCCTGACGGCCTTGTCGCTTCTGGTCGGCGGAATCGGCGTGATGAACATCATGTTCGTCAGTGTGAAGGAGCGTACGCGTGAGATCGGCATCCGTAAGGCGATGGGCGCCAAGCGGCGCACCATTCTGCTTCAGTTCCTAGTAGAAGCCGTGCTGTTGAGCCTGGTGGGCGGTGTCATCGGCGTTGGGATTTCCAGCCTGGTGACGATTCTCATCAACAACTTCTTTACGGCCCAACTCACTGGCGGAACCGTAGTCATGGCCTTCGCCATCTGCGCCCTCGTTGGGGTCATCTTTGGCCTCGTACCAGCATGGACGGCTGCCAAAGCCAAGCCCATCGACGCCCTCCGCTACAGTTGACCCGCCTTCCCCACCAACCGTCCCACCTACCCACCTTCTAGACCATGTGGAAAGAATACGCGGCGATGGCTTGGGAGTCGCTCAGGGCGAACAAGCTCCGGTCTGCCCTCACGTTGCTCGGCATGGTGATCGGGGTGTTCGCGATCATCGTCTCTGTGACGGCTGTGCAGGCCGTGGAAAAAAGCGTGACGGATACGTTCCAGTCGTTCGGGTCGCAGACGTTCACGGTGTCGAGCCGGGGCAACATCGGCGGACCGCCCGGCCGCCGGCAACGCCGCCCGCCGATTACCTACGAAGAGTTCGAACGGCTCGAAGAGCGTGCCCAGAAGCCCGCCGCGATCAGCCCGGTCCTTCGAAAGTTTGGGGTCACGTTCAAAGCCGGCTCGAACGAGACCGATCCGAACGTGACGTACTTCGGCTCGAACCAACACTGGGCAGACAATGTGAACTACGCGATCGCTTCTGGCCGGTTCATCAACGATTCCGACGTTCAGCTGGGCAAGCCGGTGGTGGTGCTCGGCACGTCTGTGGTCGAGAAAATCTTCCCGAACTCGCAGCCCCTTGGCAAGACGATTCTTGCCGATGGCAGCCGGCTCACGGTGATCGGCGTCTTCGAGGAAAAAGGCGAAACGTTTGGCCAAGATCAGGACATGCTGGCGGTCTCCCCCATCACGCGCGTCCGAGCCACGCACGGCCGGGCCAGTGACAACATCAGTATCGATGTCCGTGCGGTCAGCATGACCTCGCTTTCGGAAACGCAGGACGAGGTGGCCGGGCACCTTCGCGTCATCCGGCGCGTCCAGCCAGGCGAGCAGAACAACTTTGAAATCGAGAGCAACGATCAGGTCGTCAGCCAGGTCGAGAATCTGGGTGGGATCATCGCTGCGGGCGGGGCCGGCGTCGGGCTCATTGCGCTGCTTGCCGCCGGCATCGGGATCATGAACATCATGCTCGTGAGCGTAACGGAGCGGACCCGCGAAATCGGGACACGCAAGGCCATCGGCGCTCGCCGGCGGGACATCCTGACGCAGTTCCTCTTCGAAGCGGTCTTCCTCTGCCAGATCGGTGGCCTGCTGGGGATCATCCTCGGGGTTGTCGGGGGCAACGTGTTGGGCTCGTATGTCGATACACCGCTCACATTTCCCGTAGCCTGGGCGCTCGGGGCCGTGCTGAGTGTCACGGCCATCGCGCTGGTGTTCGGGCTGTACCCCGCATGGAAAGCGGCTTCTCTCAACCCGACGGAAGCGCTGCGGTACGAGTAGGCACGGTGGGCTGGTTGGTAGGTGGGCCGGCTCTGGGCTAAGCTGTTTTTTTGTGCCGGTTCTAGGTGGTTTCTGCTACCTTTGCACGACCTGCCACTCGCCACTTCTCTACCACCACCTCGTTGTCCACTGCCAAACAAGCAGCCGGCGAAGCCGCAGCTGCGCTCGTCGAATCTGGAATGCGGCTGGGTCTCGGGACCGGCTCGACCACGGCGTTCGCGCTCGAAGCCATCGGCCGGCGCATCCGTACCGAAGACCTCGATGTGGCCGGCGTGCCCACCTCGTTTGCCGCCGAACGACTCGCGCGCCAGCATGGCATCCCGCTGATCACCCTCGATGAAGTCGACCGGCTCGACCTCGCGCTCGATGGGGCCGACGAGATCGACCCGGACCTCAACCTCATCAAGGGCCGAGGCGCTGCACACACGCGGGAGAAGATCGTCGCGTCCCAAGCCGACCGGTTCGTCGTGCTTGCCGATCCCTCGAAAGAAGTTCAGCGCCTCGGGACGCGGGTCGTCTTGCCAGTTGAGATCGTGCCGATGGCCGCCGGCCCGATCCTGCGCCGGCTCACTGCCGTAGGGGCCTCAACTGACATTCGGACAGGTCAATCGAAGGACGGGCCGATCGTCACTGACCAGGGCTTCTGGCTGATCGACGCTCACTTCTCTGAGGGAATCGAGGACCCGCACGCGCTGAACCGACTCCTCAACGACATGCCCGGTGTCCTCGACCACGGTCTCTTCCTCGACCTCGCTACGTCGGTCCTGATCGGCAATGACGACGGGTCTGTGCGACGGTCGGAACGCTAGTGCGCCGGCAAGCGCAGCGTAATGGTTTGGCGGTTGGGCAGTCGGGTGGTTTTGGGCTCAAAGACCGATGCCCAAGCCCGTTCGGAGGCCGATGCCGGCGCGGACCTCGCCTTCTCGCATGACAGCGACCCACCAGCCCGGCGACACGCGGCCCATCCGCACGACGCCGGGGTACACGTTGAGCAACCAACGCGCCGGGTGCGCCTCGCTGTACACGAGGCTGGCGAGCAAAGACCCTTTGTGGTCTACGAACGCGCCCGTGGTGAACGCCAACTCGGCC
>JBCDHV010000143.1:0-8515 GCA_038749615.1 Bacteroidota bacterium | reverse complement strand
CCTCCACGTCGATCCCGAGTACGCCGCGACCACCCGGTTCGGGCAGCCACTCGTACACGGAGTGTTTTTGCTAGCGGTCGTGTCCAAGGTGCTGGGGCGTGATTTTCCGGGCCACGGCAGCGTGGCTGTATCGATTTCGTCGCGCTTCCTGCGTCCGGTACCCGTCGGTTCCGAGATCAAGATCGAGGTGAAGGTCTCCGAAAAGATCGAGCGCCACAAACACGTCAAGATGAAGATCTACGTCTACGCCAACGGCAAGATGAGCGTCGCCGGGGAGGCGGTGGCTATTCCGCCGGCCGGGTAGCTTCGCTGTGATCGGGTAGAGGAGTGGTCAGGTAGAAGTGTTGACGCGTGGGATGATCGTGTGTAACCGGGTAGGCGTCCTCACCCATCCACTCTTCTTCGTGACCACCCCTCCACACACCCACGCTCCTCATCCTGGCAGCAGGAAGTTCTCGGGGAATTTCGGGGCGATGGTGGCGTAGAACTCGTACATGCGGGCCATGTCTTCTTCCTGGTTTCCCGAGGGCATGAAGTGGGGGCCGAAGCCCATGACGCGGCGCTCGTAATCGAGGTAGGCGAGGAGGATGGGAACGCCGGCGGTGACGGCCATGTGGTAGAAGCCAGAGCGCCATTTCTTGGACGGCGACCGCGTGCCTTCGGGCGCGATAGCCACCAGCAGTTTGTCGGTCTTGTCGAAGGCCTCGGCTATTTGACGTGTGACCCCCACTTTGGCCGTCCGGTTGACGGGGATTCCACCAAGCCGGCGCATGAATCCGCCAAATGGCGCTCGGAAGAGCGTGTGTTTCCCGACCCATTGCATGCGCAGCCGCATCGCAAACAGGCCGGCCATCCCCATGACGAAGTCCCAATTGGACGTGTGCGGCGCGGCCACGACGATCATCTTCGACGCCGGCACGTCGCCGATGACGCGCCATCCGGACAGGCGCAGCACCAGTTTGCCAGTGGCTCGCATGAGGGCGCCTCCCCAGCGCGGGACATGCGGCCCAAAAGTGGGTACGAGAGCAGACACAGGGCAAGAGTGTGGGTGGAGCGGTGGTGGGATGGGTAACTACGGACCGGCGTGCCCCAACGCAAGTTGCCGTACCGTGCCGCCGTTCATCGCTGACTGCCGAGACCAAGATGCGAAACAGCAGGCCCCTTCGTTTCGTCTCCCGCTCTGCAACACCGTTCACCGATCCAACTAGCCATCCATGAATCGTCTTCTGCTCGCCACGTTGTTTGTGATCTTCGTTGGCTGCAACCAGCCGGCTCAGTCGCAAGAAGTGCCGCCTCCGCAGCAGGTGGAAGCCGGGCCAGAGGTTCAAGAGGAAATTCGCATCGGCCGGCAGACGGCGATCACGCGCGCAGTTGCTGCCGCAACGCCGGCCGTCGTGAGCATCAACGTCACGGGCGTCGAGCGCGTCCAGGTGCGGGATCCGTTCGACGATCCGTTCTTCTCGCGCTTCTTCGGCCGCCGGCAGCCTCGGGTGTACGAGCGCGAAGTGCAGGGCCTCGGATCCGGCTTCGTGGTGTCCTCCGATGGCTACATCGTCACGAACGAGCATGTGGTGGGGAACGCGACGGAGATCGTCGTGGCGTTTCCGGACGGAAGCACGCTCGACGGCGAACTGATCGGCAAAGACCGGGTGAGCGATGTCGCGCTGATCAAGGTCGAGCCCGACTCGACGCTGCCGTATCTCGCTTTCGAAGACCTAGAGCGGCCTCTGGTTGGCGAGTGGGTGATTGCGCTCGGCAATCCGTTCGGGTTGTTTGACGCGATGGATCCGACGGTGACCGTCGGGGTGGTGAGTGCCGTTGGGCGCAACCTGACGCCGCAGGATGGCCGTGTCTACCGAGGCATGATTCAAACCGACGCGGCGATTAACCAGGGCAACTCCGGCGGTCCGCTCGTCAATGCGATGGGCCGCGTCGTGGGCGTGAACAGCGCCATCGTGAGCCGAGGTGGCGGATCAGACGGGATTGGCTTCGCGATTCCATCCGACCGGGTGACGCGGGTCATGCGTGAACTGCGCGAAAACGGTGAGGTCACACGGGATTACTACACGGGTCTCAACGTCGTCCGCTTGACCCCTCGGGCCGCTCGGGCCCTTGGGTTGACCTCCACCAACGGCGTGCTGGTCCAGGACATCGACCCAGACTCGCCCGCTGAGACGGCCGGTTTCGAGGCGTACGATGTCATCGTGGCCATCAACGGCGAAACGGTCACGAGCGGGGCTACAGCCGGCGCGCTCCTCGCCGATTCACGCCCCGGCGACCGCGTCGCCTTCGGCATCGTCCGCGACGGCGAACCGGTGGATCTCACGCTTGAGCTTGGCCGGCAATGAGCCGGTTCTGAGGAATAGGGGAGACGGGAAAGGGTTGAGGCATGGGGGGCGAAAAGGAGCGCGCCAAATGAACCCGGCACCTCCGGGCGGATGGCGCGTATCGGGGCGCATTCCCGCGATGATGCTCATCTGGCGTTCCGATTCGGCATTTCCGAAACCACGCGGCCCCTCGATTTGGCATTGTCATGAACCCTGCTATCCCCGTGCAGACGTTGCATGCAACGTCTCTACAGCGGCCCGATGAATCGCATTGCCATACCCAAGGGCCTCCCATTCTCTATTCCACCACGCAAACCCATATCACCATGCGCACCCTCCTCTACGCGATTCCTTTACTCCTTCTTGCGGCCTGCGCCGAGCCGGCCGGCGATGGCTATGAAGACCGAATGGCCGAAGAACACCAAGGCGATACCACAGATGCCACCCCGATGACGGACTCCGACGGGGTAGCCGTCGAGAGTGGCGAGGTGGTGTACGGCGAAGTGAACGGCAACACGCTGACGGGCTACATGGCGGTGCCGGCAGGTCTTGACTCGGCCGCGGCGGCTGTACTACCGGGCGTGATCGTCATCCAGGAATGGTGGGGGCTGAACGATAACATCCGCGCTATGGCAGACCGTCTCGCCGGCCAAGGCTACCGCGCCCTCGCCGTCGATCTCTACAACGGCGAAGTCGCCGACCAACCCGAGCAAGCCCGGCAATTGATGTCGGCTGCGCGCGAAGACATGGACGCCCTACGCCAGAACGTCGTAGCGGCGCACACGGCGCTGACCGAGACGTTTGGCGCTCCGCAGGTCGGGTCGATTGGCTGGTGCTTCGGGGGGGCGATGTCGCTCCAGACCGCCCTGGCGCTCCCTGAGCAGCTCGATGCTGCCGTGATCTACTATGGAAACCTCGTTCAAGACGAAGCCCAACTCGCTACCCTCTCGATGCCGATCATCGGCTTCTTCGGTTCAGAGGACGGCGGGATTCCCGTCGATGGCGTCCGGCAATTCGAGTCCACGCTGAACGACCTCGGCAAAAACGTCGAGATTCACGTGTACGACGGGGCCGACCACGCCTTCGCCAACCCAACGGGCCAAAACTATCAGGAAGCCGCCGCCGAAGACTCCTGGGAGAAAACCACCGCCTTCTTCGCCGAGCACCTTCGGTAGCTCACTTCGTTCGCGTGGCGAGTGGCGAGTGGACAGGTAGCAGGTGCTTTTTTCGTGGAGACCCACGTGCTACCCGTCCACCTGCCACCCGCCACGTGAGCGCAGCGAGCCTACCGCGGCGTGAGCGACAGCACGGGGAGGATCATCTCTTCTAGGGAGATGCCGCCGTGCTGCATCGTGTCCTTGTAGTGGTTGACGTAGTGATTGTAGTTCGTTGGGTAGACGAAGTAGTAGTCTTCCTTGGCGATGATGTAGTTCGTGTTCAACTGCCGGCTCGGCAGGCCGTAGGTATGCGGATCCTTGACTAGGATCGCGTGCCGGCCATCGCACTTGAGGTTGCGCCCGAACTTGTAGCGCAGGCTCGTCGATGTCTCGCGGTCCCCGATGACTTTCGTGGGCCGCAGCGAGCGGATGACGCCATGGTCTGCGGTGATCACGATGTGGCAGTCGGTGCGGGCGAGATCCTGGAAGACTTGGTAGAGCCAAGAATGCTCGAACCACGTGCGCGTCAGGGCGCGGTAGGCACGCTCGTCTGGGGCGATTTCCTTGAGCACGGCGCTGTCTGAGCGGCTGTGCGCCAGGTTGTCGACGAAGTTCACGACAATCGCCGAGAGCCGGTTCTGCTGGTAATTCGAGATCTGCTGGGCCAGATTCCGGCCATCGTCGGTCTTGGTGATCTTCTCGTATTGCATCCGGCCGTCGACGTGCCGGCGGCGCAGGAGATCGCGCAGAAACTCTTCTTCGTGCCGGTTTCGACTGTGCTCGTCGCCTTCGGCTTCGGCCCAGAACTTCGGCCAGCGCTGCGCGATTTGGGCCGGCAGCATCCCGCTGAAGATCGCATTTCGGGAATACGGCGTCGCCGTGGGGAGCAGCGAAAAGTGCGTGTCCGTCTCGATCTCGAAGAGCGGGAAGAGCAACTGCTGAAACTCTAGCCACTGATCGAGCCGCATGCAGTCGATCAGGAAGAAGTAGACGGGTTTATCTGTGCCGCGCAGCGTCGGGATGACGAACTGGTCGAAGATCTCGTGCGAGAGGACGGGCCGGCGCTCCCCAGCCCCATCCGTCATGCCGATCCAGCCGGAGTACTCGTCTTCGATGTAGCGGGCAAACTCCTGATTGGCCTCGCCGAGCTGGTTTTCGAGGACTTGCCGGAGGCTATCGTCGCCTTCGAGCTCCCGGTCGAACCCGATGAGCCGGCGGTAGACCTCGATCCAGTCCTGCCAGTCGAGCCGGCCGCTCAGTTGCATGCCGATCTCGCGGAAGCTGCGGAGGTAGTCCTGCGAGACGTGCTCGTCGCGGATGCGCTTGCGGTCGAGAATCCGCTTGCACGTCAGGAGGAGTTGTTTCGGGTGGACTGGCTTGATCAGGTAATCGCTGATTTGCCCGCCGATCGCGTCCTCCATGATCTCCTCCTCCTCGCTCTTGGTGATCATCACGACCGGCACGTCCGGCGTCTCGCGCTTGATCTCGCCGAGGGTCTCGATGCCGTCCATGCCGGGCATTTGCTCGTCGAGGAAGACGAGATCGAACCGTTCGTCTTGCACGCGGGCCACGGCATCGGCCCCGTTCGTCACCTTCGTGACGGTGTAGCCCTTCGATTCGAGAAAAAGAATATGAGGTTCTAGCAGGTCGATTTGGTCATCGACCCAGAGGATGGTGGGCACAGGTGCTTCGTGGTTAGTCCTTGAGTAGGTCGTGTCTGGTCTCCAGTGGGTGCCAGAGCGCCGGCTTTTGCTACGCCGCGGCCCGGGCTACCCATCGTATCAACGCGTCATCCGAGAGTGGTCAACACACGAAGTCGTAAGTATGAACACCCGAGCCCTGTTCTAAAATTCCACCCCGACGCGGAGCATCAGCGTGCGCGTGGTGACCGGCTCTTCAGCCTCGAAGGAGACCCCGCCGACCTGGAAATTATCTCCCGTGATACCGCTGATGTCGAACGCATACCGAATTTCCGGCATCAACCGATAGCCGACGAGCCCGATGTCGAACCCGATACCGACGTTCGCGCCGATGTTGAAGTCGCGCAGGTCGAGCGCGTCCTGGACCTCAGCCTCGATGTCATTGAGACGGAAGCGGAATTCCGGGCCGGCGAACACGTACGGCGAAACGACCGGCGTGGCCGTGCCGATGCGGAGATCGACTGGCACGATGATGTATTGAAGGCTGAGGCTGTTGATCTCGTCGTAGAGTTCGAGGACCTCGTTGGGGTCTTCGAAGGGCGTCGCCTGCTCAGGGTTGAGGCCGGCGTAGGTTTGCAGGAAGTCGACATAGCCGCTCTCGAAGAGGTCGCCGCTCTGGAGGTAGTAGACGCCGGGGCGGAGGTTGAGCGGCCCAAAGCCGAGATCGAGGTAGGCACCGACGTGGAATCCGGTGCGGTTCTCGTAGGTCGTCCGCGCGTCTTGGATATCGATGTCTTCGAGGGCCGTGTAGTTGAGGCCGGCCGCAAAGCCGATCTGGGCGTACGCAGGGCTGGCGTAAAGCAAGCCGGCAAAGAGAAAAACGACGAGACGCATGCAAGGCACGTGGTTATGGGGGGAGCAGGGCGCACGTACGGACGGGGCCGGCGGTTTGTTCGCTTGTGGGGTGAAGGGATAAGGGTGAAGGGTAAAGGGATAAGGGATGAACGTGAAGGTAGCATGGCAAGGAGGGGAAAGGCGATGCGGCCACATTCAGCTCTCTTCGTTCCCCGAGGCCCCTTCACCCTTTACCCTTATCCCTTTACCCTTCACCCTGCGAAGCAAAAAGGCGAACCGTTCACGTTGAGGATCGTACGACCGCGGCACCAAACGATACAGGATATGCGCATTGGCATCACCTGCTACCCTACGTTCGGGGGAAGCGGCGTACTGGCAACCGAGTTGGGGCTGGCGCTCGCCGGCCGGGGGCACGAGGTTCACTTCATCACGTACGCGCTCCCGCTGCGGCTCACCCACGTCACCGAGCGGGTGTTTTACCACGAGGTCAGCGTCAATTCCTATCCGCTTTTCGAGTATCCGCCGTACTCGCTCGCCCTGACGAGCAAGATGGTCGATGTGGCACGGTTTGAGAAGCTCGACTTGCTGCATGTCCACTACGCGATTCCGCACGCGTCGAGCGCAGTGATGGCGCGCAACATTCTGCGAGGCCAGGGCCTCGACATCCCGGTGGTCACGACGCTCCACGGCACGGACATCACGCTCGTTGGCCAGGACGCGTCGTACGCGCCGGTCGTGACGTACTCGATCAACGAGTCCGATGGCGTGACGGCAGTCTCGGATTACTTGCGCCGGGAGACGTACGAGCGGTTCGACGTGAAGCGAGATATCCAGACGATCCCCAACTTCGTCGACACCCAGCGCTTTCAGCGGCAGAACAAGGAGCACTTCAAGCGGGCCATTTGCCCGAACGGTGAGAAGGTGCTGGTCCACGTATCGAACTTCCGCGCCGTCAAACGGGCGCAGGACGTTGTGAAAGTCTTCGCGAACCTTCGGGCCGAGGGCATTGCCGTGAACCTGCTGCTCGTCGGGGATGGCCCAGACCGGGCACCGGCCGAACAACTGGCCCGCCGGCTGGGCGTGGCGCGCGACATTCGCTTCCTTGGCAAGCAGGAGCCGGTCGAAGAAATCCTCAGCATCGCTGACGTCTTCCTGATTCCGAGCGGGTCTGAGTCGTTTGGCTTGGCGGCGCTCGAAGCGATGGCGTGCCGGGTGCCGGTGGTCTCCAGCAACATCGGTGGGCTGCCAGAGCTGAACGTGCATGGCGAGACCGGCTTCCTCTGCGATTTCGGCGACGTGGGCGCGCTCACGGATGCTACTCGCACGCTTCTGCTCGATGAAGAGCTTCACGAACGGATGGCGGCCAACGCCCGCCGGCGTGCCGAGGACGAGTTCGACATCCACCGCATCGTCCCGCGCTACGAGGCGTTCTACGACAGCGTGGCGCAGGCCGAAGTGGGCGTCTGAACCCCCGAGATGCCATCTTCAGGAGGTGCCATCTCCCGAAGATCGAACGCGCTATGATCCGACACCTCATCAGCCGGCAGAAACCCGTCTTCGGCATCGACCCGATGTTCGAGGAATACCTGGACGCCTACAACCGGCTCTCATCGCGGGGCGTGCAGTACGATGATCTCAGGCGCTACGACGAGTCGGTTCCTCTCTACGATGAGCAGGGGGAAGACACACTCTGGGTGACAGTCTTCTTTGCCCAGACCGAGATGCGCGAGCTGCACGATTTGCTGCGGCTCAACTACGCCATCCTGAAGGCCGGCGGCGATGTCTCCATCATGGAGCACCTCTACATCGACCGCATCGATCTGTGCATGTACGGAAACACACTGCCGTTCCGCGTGCGCATCGTCAACCGGCTCAACGACAACTACGACTATTTCTACGTCAAGCGCGTTGATGCCAACCGGATTTACGGCCTCGAACTCGAACACATCCTCTCGCCGAACCGGATCAATTATTTCATCAACGGCACCACGCTGATCGAGGATCACATCATCGGCATCCCGGCCGAGGCCTTCGTGCGCGACTACGTGCCGGCGAACCGGTTCGATCAGGTCCGGCTCGCCAAGGAGTTCGTCAAGTTCAACGAACGCTGCTTCGTGCGGCTGCTAGGCGACATGCACTCGGGCAACTTCGTTGTGGACATTGCGCGTGACTTCGAGAAGTGGCAGTACCGCATGCGCCCCATCGACTTTGACCAGCAGAGCCATCACTGGCGCAAGCAGGTCTACATGCCGCAGTATTTTACGCAGAACAACCCGTTGGTGCTCCTCGGGATGGACCTGATGACGCCGGCTACGGTCCTCCAATACCAGCGCGAGGAACGGGCCTTGATGGCCAACCGGCTTCGCGTCTCCCGCACCCGGTACGAGCACCTGATGGCCGTCATGCGCGAGGATGTCATTTCCGCACCGAGCAACGTCCACCAACTCCGCACCGCTCTCGCCCAGCACTACGGCACCTCCAGCTTCGAAGGCTGCGAAACCATGGGCGAACTCGTCTACGAATCCCTCCGTCAGCT